>NZ_AYMH01000087.1:0-12034 GCF_000633475.1 Bacillus sp. H1a
TTTTAAAGCCTTAATTAAGGGTCAAGGCGTTGAAGCGAGTGGACAGTACAAAGATATTTTTGAAGACAGTACCTTTACCGCTGTAGTACTAGGTGGAGACGCAAAAGAGCATAACAAGGTTGTTACAAAAGATTTTAATGAAATCCGAAATATCATTAAAGATAATGCAGAATTAAGTTCTAAAAATCCAGCATACCCAATTTCATATACAAGTACTTTCTTAAAAGATAACGCAACTGCTGCTGTTCATAATAATACAGATTATATTGAGACTACAACTACAGAATATTCTAGTGCTAAAATGACGCTTGATCATTACGGTGCATATGTTGCTCAATTTGATGTATCTTGGGATGAATTCTCATATGATCAAAATGGAAAAGAAGTACTAACCCATAAAACTTGGGAAGGAAACGGCAGAGACAGAACTGCTCATTTCAATACAGTCATACCACTTCCACCGAATTCAAAAAATGTAAAAGTCGTAGCAAGAGAATGTACAGGTCTTGCATGGGAATGGTGGAGAACCATTATTAATGAACAAAATGTTCCATTAACAAATGAAATTAAAGTTTCAATTGGAGGAACAACATTACATCCAAATGCTAATATTAGTCATTAATTAAAACCTAATATATGTCCGAAGCGCCCTGTTTACAGGGCGCTTTTTTACTTGGTCACAAATATATTGGCGCATTTTCAAATATATCATACTCATCTAATTGGAGCGTCAGCATACTCTTTTAAGTAAAGAAAAAACGCTCAAAAGGCGGTTTGCTTTTACATTAACCTGTTCCAAGTCAAACTGTACACCGACTTTTAACTCATTAAACTAACCTCGGGTTGCGCCGAATCGTTGCATTTAACGAATTCCCCGAAAGAATTCTCCTTCCTCAAGCGTGTGAAGGGCGTAGCCCAACGGTAGGTGGGAGATGAATTTCGGTTTGGCGTAGCCAAAAGGTTTTGCTTTTTATTTTGTCTCTGATATAATCAGTCTTATAAATTATAAAGGTTGGTATATCAATGAAATTAGATAGTAATAACCATTCAGTATTCTTGTTGTATTATCACCTTGTGTTGGTCGTGAAATACAGAAGAAATGTGTTTGATGATGATATGTCATACTATGCAAAAGATATGTTTGTTCGACTATCTGAAAACTATAACATCACATTAGTTGAGTGGAATCATGATGTAGACCATGTTCATATTTTGTTCAAGGCACACCCTAATACAGAAATGACAAAATTCATCAATGCTTACAAAAGTGCAAGTTCTCGACTCATTAAAAGAGATTTTCCACAAGTAAAAAAGAAACTTTGGAAAGAGATGTTTTGGTCAAGAAGTTTTTGCTTACTAACTACTGGTGGTTCACCAATAGACGTAGTAAAGAAATATATTGAAAATCAAGGTGAAAAGTGAGGTGAAATGGTATGACAAAGCATAATAAGGCATATAAATTCCGTTTGTATCCAACAGAAGAACAAGCATATCTTATGCGTAAAACCTTCGGTTGTGTACGTTTCGTGTATAACAGAAGGTTAACTGAACGAAAAGAAGTGTATGAGAAATACAAAGATGATAAGGAACAACTAAAGAAACAAAAGCTTCCCACTCCTGCAAAATACAAAGCAGAATTTGAATGGTTGAAAGAAGTTGATTCATTAGCTTTGGCAAATGCCCAACTAAACTTGCAAACTGCCTATAAGAATTTCTTTAGTGGTCAAAATGACTTCCCAACATTCAAAAGCAAAAAAGATAGAAAGTCTTATACAACGAATGTAGTGAACGGAAATATTATGTTGCTTAATGGTCATATCAAATTGCCAAAACTGAAAATGGTACGTATCAAACAACATAGAGAAATACCACAAGACCATATAATCAAGTCATGTACGATTTCTATGACACCTACTGGTAAATACTATGTGTCCATCTTGACTGAATACGAAAAAGAGATTGTACAAAAAGAAGTAGAAACAGTTGTTGGATTAGACTTTGCGATGGATCGATTATACGTCAGTTCTGAGGATGAGAGAGCCAATTATCCTAAGTTCTATCGTGAAATGTTAGACCGATTAGCAAAGGCACAACGAGTATTATCAAGACGCACAAAAGGTTCAGGGCGTTGGAATAAGCAACGTATTCGGATAGCTAAGTTACATGAAAAAGTAGCAAACCAACGTAAGAACTTCCTTCATCATAAGTCTAAAGAGTTAGCTACTCATTTTGATGTTATAGCTATTGAAGATCTAAACATGAAAGGAATGTCGCAAGCACTTCATTTTGGAAAAAATGTCGCTGACAATGGTTGGGGTATGTTCACTTCTTTTTTAGCTTATAAACTACACGAACAAGGCAAACGACTTGTGAAAATAGACAAATGGTTTCCTTCCACAAAAACATGTAGCAGTTGTGGAAATGTGAAAAATATTTCATTGTCTGAGCGAGTATATTCTTGTATATGCGGTGTAAATCTCGATAGAGATTATAACGCAGCTATCAATATCAAAAATGAAGCAATACGCCTATTAGCGTTAGCATAGATAGTAATAAAATAACCCTTGGAACAAGGGGGTTAGCTTGGCTGTCTTAGGACGAATTCGTTAGCTATCAAAAGTAACGACTAACCGAGAAGCCCCCACTTCAAACAGTCCATTAGGACGTTAAGTGGTGGGTAGTTCACAATACGCCTTTCTACTTCAAGACTTTTGGCAAAGCGAATAAGGGCAAGTTTAGGTAATTTCATTTTGTTGCCTTCAATCGTAATATTTTCGTTATGGGGGGATTTTGATTCTTTAGGTTGATGGGCATTGTCTGTACCCCTTAAAGAAATTCTTGTTATGATCGTTAGTTTTTGGATCATTATGTTTCTCGTGTATGGTGAAAGCCTGTTACAATAGTAAAGAATAATTTGGGTACAAATTGATAAATGAAATGGGGAAAGATGCTAGATGAAAGCAACTGGAGTGACTAGAAAAGTAGATGAATTAGGGCGTGTAGTAATTCCAAAGGAACTTAGAAATACGCTTGGTATTAGAGAAAAATCGCCATTAGAGATCTTTGTAGAAGGTGAAGACATTGTTTTACAGAAGTATCAGCCTGGTGGTGTTTGTGCATTAACAGGAGAAGTATCAAATCGTAACATATCATTAGCAAATGGTAAGATCGCATTAAGTCCAGAAGGTGCAGAATTATTAATAAAAGAAATAGAACAATACCTTGTAAAATAAGAGGCTCCTTTCAAGGGGCTTTTTTAGGCTTAACATTATAATTTCACGTACCGTAATAATTAATAAAAAATAAAACACCACAGAAATAGTCTACATTTAATTTTATGTTGGGGTGTTGGCGGTTTCCTTGCAGATTCTATGGACTCATTTATCAATTTTATAAAAGATATAGGTAATTTTCTTACTGAGAAACAAGTGTTAGAAGGAAAAAGAATTATACAAAATGGAGAATTAAAAACATTGCTAAATAAGTTTTTGGAAAAAAATAAATTTGCTGATTTTGAAATATGGCACTCTTTATTGAGTCCATTATTTGATATTGCAGAAGAATACGAGCAAACATTGGAGACAAAAATAAAAAAGATGAAGAAAGAAGGAAAAAAAATAACGGAAATTGCTCACCTGCTTAATATAAAACCTAAAGAAGTGTATGAGTATATTAAGAAAGTTTAATAGGAACTATTCACTTTTTAGAGAACAAATGGGCGCGATTATGGAGCAATACAGGCAGAAAATGATTAAACTTTTTTATAAAGCCGAAACAAAAATCTGCTAAAGCAGAATCCATTTTGATCAATCTTTTTCAAAATGGATTCTTTTTATTTATCGTAAAACTTGGGATTGCGAGGTATTTTTGATTCAACTTTATTCCAAAGCTACAATATAGGAAGTTACTTCTTAATGGTTTATTTCTACATTACTGTTATCTTTGTGTCTGGCGTGTAAAGGCGTATAAAGGCATTCTCTTTAAGGGGCGTAAATGTAACTGTTTTTTTACTCCATCTTCATTATAAGTAGATAAAGTATAGAAACGCTGGTTACCTTTTACCTTACCCTTATTTGTTATTTGGACATAATATTGTTTTGTTCCCATTCTAGATCTCTCGCATCCTATAGCAAAACTAGAAACCAGTGCAAATAATATAAATATAACTAATGTTTTTTCATATAACTCTCTCCTTATCTTTGTGTATGGAAATTATAGTGAATTTTTTATAGTGAAGGAATTGATTATAGTGACATTAATATTACAAAACTGTAATGTTTATTAGGGGTCACATCCACTCAAAAAATCCAGTCATAAAAAAAGAGGGAGAAGGCATCTTTTATTGAAGTTTGTTTATAATAGCTTTTTAACCTGTTAGGGGGGATCGTAAAGTAGATTAATAATTTCTTTGATAATTTTTATTTTCCTTATAGTACTTGGCATGCTGTATTAAAAAATTTTAATTTTGAAAGGAGAATCAATAAAAATGAGCACGAAAAAAAGAATAGGGAATAAGTTATTACTTGTCAGTGCAATTTGTGCGATAACTATTCCTTCAGTTTCATTTGCGGAGGAAGTAATTTCACCTAAAAAATTCACGAGTTCTTCAAGTTTGTATGAGGAACGGAATACGGATGTATTGAAAACAAGTTTATATCACGATACATATAATAATCCGTTCAATTACCAATTTATTTCGACATTAAAGGAAACAAACACAAATATAAAAAAAATAGACAATACTGATGATGAAAATCCTATTATATCTACTACCCTTTTATTTATCCGCTATATGAATAGTGAGGATTATAAATCTGCATTTGATTTAACCTCACGATCATTACAGAAAATAATATCCGAAAAATGGCTGAAGAGCTATTGGAAGGGACTCCCTGCGCAATTACAGGCAGGTTCTTTTATGGGAATTGGAGAGGTAACACAAAAAGAGACAAATTCCGTTCATACAAATGTAGAGATTAAATTAGTTTTTGAACAATCTACTGTACCTTTACTAATTAAACTAGATCCATCTGGAAAAATAGATGATTTTCAACTTAGCATGTCGTTTAGTCCTGTTTCAGAGCGTCCATCATATAGTAAGCCTGAATCATTTGTAGATAAAGAAGTAGTAGTTGGAAGTGGTGCGTTTCCATTACCGGGAACATTGTCTGTTCCGAAGGGAAAGGGTCCTTTCCCTTCGGTTATTCTTGTTCAAGGATCTGGAGCAACTGATCAGGATGAAACAGTATTTGCCTTAAAACCATTTCGCGATTTAGCTGAAGGTCTTGCCTCGAAAGGAATTGCTGTCCTTCGCTATAATAAACGAACTTATGAACATGGATTGAAAACACAATTTAGTCCTTTTTATACAGTTGATAAAGAGACAACAGATGATGCTCTTCTTGCGACTCATTTTCTTCAAAATGAACCTATGATAAATAAAAATCAAATTTATATTCTTGGTCATAGTCAAGGTGGAATGATGCTTCCGAAAATGATCGAAAAAGACCAAAATCAAAATATTGCTGGTGCAATTGTGATGGGAGGACCAGCCCGTACGATCCAAGATGTTGTTTTAGATCAATTTGAGTATCTTTTTTCTATTGGGGCAATGAAACCGGAGGAATATAAATTTTACAAATCACAATTTGAATTATTAAATGATCCCAATTTCTCTAGTCAGAATCCTCCAAAAGATTTTTATTTAGGATCACCATTATTTTGGGATTCTATCCGTAAAATTAAGGCAGCAGAAATGTCAAAAGAACAAAAGACACCGCTGCTTATTATTCAAGGAGAAAGAGACTATCAAGTTCAATCAAAAATCGAAATTCCTCTTTGGAAAGAACAATTAAAAGAGCGAGATAACGTTGATTATCGACTATATCCAAAGTTAAATCACTTCTTTACAGAAGGAGATGGGGAATTAAGTAAACCAGATGAATATTATAGTCCTTCTAATATCCCTGAGTATGTTATAAATGATATTGCTGCTTGGGTGCACGGAAGATCGAAATAAAATTAGCAACCATATTTTTTAATAGCCATTTTCAGTTCTTAAGATAGAATCATTTTTAATAAGAGATATATAATTATATTATGATGTAAACAACTATAACGAACGGAGTAAAGTTTCTTATTCAAATACTTTAGATTCTCATATCAGGGGGCACCATACATGCCCATCAACTTAATATTTGGAAGTATACCCTAAACGAAAAAATTCGTTTGGGGTATTTACTTTTCTTAGCTTGATAGCGATGGGATAGCACCACACACCCATCAACTTAAGGTATATTTTTAATTACCCCCATAACGAAAATTTTATGCATCGTTGCCTACTGATAATGGGTGTTATATAAAGGAAGGTCAGTACATAACAAAGAAAACTTTATCATATTTCACTAGGAATAATTTGTATATTATGTAAAATAGAGATATGCCTGGAATAAGGTATCTCTTTATTTTGTTAGTATGTTTGAAAATTTTGTATATGGTAGGTGTAAAGATGTTAGGTAATTTAATCCATTCAATTTTAGTATTTTTAGAAGGACTTGGTTATTGGGGAGTTATGCTTGGACTAATGATTGAAATAATACCAAGTGAAATTGTGCTAGCGTATGCTGGATATTTAGTGTCATCAGGAAATATATCGTTTTTCGGTGCTGTTGTATTCGGTACAATTGGTGGAGTTATAGCACAGCTATTTATATACTGGATTGGTCGTTATGGAGGAAGACCAGTACTTGAGCGTTATGGAAAATATATTTTCATTCAAAAAAAGCATATTGATCATGCGGAAGCATGGTTCAATCGTTATGGAACTGGTGTAATATTTACAGCACGTTTTATTCCTTTTGTGCGCCATGCTATTTCAATACCTGCAGGTATTGCTAAAATGTCACATGTTAGATTTATTACGCTTACTACGCTTGCAATTATTCCTTGGTCGGCATTATTTGTATATTTAGGTTGGAAACTGGGTGAAAAGTGGGAGAATATAAATGAAGTAGCGGGGCCCTATGTTAAATATTTTGCTATTATTGCAGTGGCTCTTGCTGTTTTCTATTTTATTGTAAAAAAATTAATGAGAAGACGTGGCTAGTAATTTATTATTAGGAGTCACCATACATTACTATTAATCTAAGATGAATTTATATCCATAATTCATAGAAAGCGTTATTCTTTTTGTAGAAATATACAGGAAGGATGGCGTTTTTTATGAGTCTTTCGATTCAAGATGAGTTTCATTTGTTCGATGAAGAACTACAGCGATATCTATCTGCACATATTCTTCAACAACTCGCCCAGGAGACAGGTTTTGGATAACTTTGCAACAGAACCATTTACTTTATATTCGCTTAATTCCTGTTGTTTCTTTTTTAGAAAAGAAGGAATTTTATCTTTTTTGTCTAATTATATCTAGGTTTGCAAAAAGGGATTATACAACTTTGGAGGAATTATTATGGTAAAATATATTTCAATTCTTGGTTCAACCGGTTCAATTGGTACGTCTGCATTAGATGTAGTCACTACTCATCCGGAACATTTTAAAATTATTGGTTTAACAGCAAATCACAATATTGACCTTCTCGAAAAACAAATATATACATTTCACCCTCGAATTGTAAGTGTAAGTACAAAAGAATTAGCAGATGCTCTTTGGAAGCGAATTCCTACGGATACAAAAGTCACATATGGAATAGATGGATTAATTGAAGTTGCAACTCACCCTGATTCTAATCTTGTATTATCTTCAGTTGTCGGTGTCTCTGGTCTCCTTCCAACAATTGAAGCATTAAAAGCGAAAAAAGATATAGCAATTGCTAACAAAGAAACATTAGTTGCGGCAGGGCATATTGCGACAGAATTAGCGAAACAGAACGGCTGCCGCTTAATTCCAGTAGACAGTGAACACTCTGCCATTTTTCAATGTTTAAATGGGAAAATACTCAAGAAATCGAGAGGCTTATTGTTACTGCTTCAGGCGGTGCATTTCGAGATAAAACGCGCGAAGAAATGGAAATCTTACAAGCTAAAGATGCCTTAAAGCATCCCAACTGGTTAATGGGAGCAAAACTAACCATTGATTCAGCTACATTAATGAACAAAGGCTTTGAAATCATGGAAGCACGTTGGTTATTTGATATCCCTTATGAGAAAATTGATGTTTTAATTCATAAAGAAAGTATTATTCATTCTTTAGTTGAATTTATAGATGGCTCTATCATGGCACAGCTCGGTGCCCCTGACATGAGAATACCGATTCAATATGCATTTCATTATCCAACTAGATTACAATCGGACTATAAAAAATTAAACCTATTAGAGATAGCTAGCCTACATTTTGAAAAACCAAATTTCAAAAAATTCCCTTGCCTATACTATGCGTATGAATCTGGAAAAATTGGTGGTACAACACCTGCTGTCTTAAATGCAGCGAACGAAATTGCAAATGCGCTATATTTACAAAACAAAATTTCATTTTTTGATATTGAAAAAACAATTTATTCTACTCTTGAAGCTCATCATAGCATTGCAAATCCAGATTTGGAAACAGTATTAGACGCCGATCATTGGGCTCGTGAATATGCAAACGAATTATTAATTAGAAAATGAAAAAAGAGCTAGAACAGAACTAGTCTTTTTTAGCACTCCATTTTACGTGTTCTTTTGTTTTAATACACTTACGTTCACGGAATTGTAAAGAAACGTATTTAAGATATCGCATGCAGAAGGATTTATAGTGATTATTAGTTATGGTCATTGGGAGAGTTCTTTTTAATTAATAGAAGCTATATACGGAATAAAGAAACCTAAAAAAATTGGAGGTAATTATGAAAACTTTCATATATATGGTTAGACACGGAGATTCACCAAAGTCTGGAAAAGAAGGAACAAGAGGATTAACTGAAAAAGGAAAATTAGATGCTCAACGAATAACAGATATATTACAAGGTGAGGGAATCGACGTTGTTATCTCAAGTCCATACAATCGTTCAATTCTAACTGTTCAGCAGTTAGCGAAGCAAATAGGACAAGAAGTTTTAGTATTTGAAGACTTAAAAGAGAGAATTTTTATTGCTGAAGAGAAACGAATGTCGGATAAAGAATTATTTCCTTTGATAAAAAAGTCATTTTTAGACCCCGACTTTGCTTTAACGGGAGGAGAGTCTAATGTCGACTGTCAGAAACGTGCTATAAAAGTCTTAAACGAATTATTAAACACCTATCGAGGACAGAAAGTAGTATTAGGCACTCATGGAGCTGTAATGACTTTGGTGATGGGATATTATGACAGTAAGTATGATTTGAATTTTTTACTACAGACATCAAAACCAGATATATATAGAATGGAATTCAATGGGCAGGAATTGGTGGAAGTTAAAAGATTGTGGGAAATTTCATAGATTGACTTTATTCATCCATAGCTTCCCCAAATGACGTGTAGTATAAACAATAGGGTTACTGCGGTAACTCTTTTTCTTATGGCACTGACGGGGATTGAGTTCAACAATCTAAAAAATTCGGTTTCTTAGCGTACAAAATTCACGTTTTGTTCTTGCTACCCCGAGATGAAATGGGAGGGAATGTTTTTGGGCAGGATACCTTTAAAGTTATTTTTTAAATCAATCCTATTTTTTTTCTTATGCGGTATTGTTGTTTATTCTATATTTCAGATTATTTTTGTCTGGAGTGTTTCGACAGGATTAGGGAGGGATGATATAGTCGGATTTTCTGATAATAAGTATGTAATTGGTCGTCCACCTGTTAGCTATAATTTATATAAAAAAGATAGTGGGGAAACTATATTAGATAATGTTATTGGTTATAAAAAGGGGAAAACTAGAAGCTATGTTCGGAATGAAATTGAATTTGCAGTGATAAATGAGATAAAGGGTAGCTATGAACTGTATAAAATAGAAAATGCTTCAGAAAAGGATATAGAACAGCTGAAAGAAATGAAGAGATTAGAATAAAAGAGACTATCTGAAAGGTAAAAATGTACGCTTGTTATTATTAGATCTAAAAAATGTTTTAGACTGATAACTGAGTTTTATTTCATGAAAAGAGTCATTATAAAAATAAAGTATTAGGGGTTCAGTCACATGCCCATCACAATCAAGCTAAGAAAAGCAAGTACCCCAAAACGATAAAATTGGCATCTCCAGGTGAAAATGTAATTTAGAATGTACCTAACTTACCCCTTTAGTGTATAATAGTATTTAGAAAATAAAGGAAAATATCTGTTTTTAATTATAGCCCTAAATATTACTCAGTGTTTATGATTATATAAAGAAGGACTAATCAAATTATAGATAGGAAGAAAATTAAATTGAAAGTGTTTAATAAACAAGTGCTTCGTTTTATTATAGTGGGATGCATGAATACCCTGAATTATTACATATTCTATCTTTTATTAAGCCAATTAATAGGGTTAAATTATTTATCAGCACATATTATTGCTACTGTAATAGGCATAATAGGTTCTTTTTTTCTGAATACGTACTTTACTTACAAAACAAAACCGACTTTAAAGAAATTTTTACAATTCCCATTAACATATGCTGTTAATATTGCGGTTACAACTGTCGGCATTTATATTTTAGTTGACTTAGTAGGTTTAAATGAAATAATTTCACCTTTCCTAGCATCACTGACTGCAATACCTTTTACATATTTATTATCGAAAAAAATATTAGTTACGAAAATCGAAAGAATAGTATAGTGAGAAATTTACATAGGAAGCAACATTTTTATACCTGATGAAACTTGTAATGGGTGAAATGGCTGCAGAATTGGAGTGAAATAATAGCGAAGACTGGTCGCTTAGAAACCGGATTTTAAAATGCTAACTAACAATGTGTTTTACTAAAAATAATAATGCCTATTATCATATAAAGGATGATGCAATATGTCTGTTGAGGTACCAATTGTAATACCTAAAACCTTGATTATCATTCCCGCTTACAATGAAGAGGAAGCGATTGCGGATACATTAGCAAGACTTTTAGAACTAAAAGAACATTTTGTAGGATTAGATATTTGCGTAATTAATGATGGATCCAAAGATAAAACACCTGCAATTGTCACAACATTCCCGGTACATCTTGTAAATCTACCTTATAATTTAGGGATTGGGTCAGCTGTACAGACTGGATACAAATATGCTTATGAAAATGGTTATGATATCGCTATTCAATTTGATGCCGATGGACAACATAACCCAGAAGATTTATATAAAATCATCCAACCTATTGCTGAAGATCAATGCAATATGGTACTGGGGTCTCGATTTACGGAAAAAACCGCATATAAAGGAAGTCTTTCAAGAAGAATTGGAATATTTTACTTTACTGCCTTGTTAAAATTACTAACAAAACAAACATTTATGGATCCAACATCTGGATACCGCGCTATTAATCGCGAAGTAATTAAGATTTTCGCACATAATTATCCGAAAGATTATCCAGAACCTGAAGTGCTCATTCACTTAAAAAAGAAGAACCTTCGCATTAAGGAAATATCAGTTAATATGCAAGAAAGACAAGGGGGGCAATCTTCCATTACACCTTTAAAATCTGTATATTACATGATTAAAGTAAGTTTAGCCATATTAATGCAAAAAATTGTGAAAGGTTGATAATTCATGCCTATAGTTACCTTTTCATTTATCTTTATCTTATTATTATTTTTCCTAATTATTAATTCTATACGTAGAGGTGCTTTAGACACAAAATATTCTATCCTTTGGATTTTCGTTTGTATCGCAATGGCAATTTTAAGCTCTACAGATAAAATTATAAATTGGATTGGGCAGCTATTACACGTAGAATACCCACCATCTGTTTTATTCTTGTTCGGACTTTTATTCTGCTTTATTTTAATTTTTGATTTAACCCGTAAGGTTTCTAAACAGCATCACCAACTTGTAACATTGACACAAGATTATGCGCTGCTAAAACAAAAATTAAATAATAAAGAACAAAATGATTCTTTACACGATGCATAATTAAAAAAATGACCTACTTTC
>NZ_AYMH01000088.1:0-1467 GCF_000633475.1 Bacillus sp. H1a
AATATATAGTTCATTCTTTTGTACCATACCTGTTCGAGTCGCACCATACGCCTGATCACTTCGTTTTCCTGGTTCAATTTTCACATCAGAAAATTCTCCACTCAACAAGTCATACTCTAGTTGAATTTTCACACCAGCTTTATGACTACATCCTCCGGCACCAGGATAAGTAGATGCAAATCGATCCGGCACTTGAAATGTTGTAGAATCAAGGATAAGAATACGCTCAAAGTAAGCAGAAAGAGCATGAGAAATCTTAGATAACCCCCCAATTTTAGCTTGTAGAAGTGTAGTAAATACAGTTCGAAAGAAGGCTACAGAAGCCGAGCTAAATCGCCGATTAAGTCCCTCAGTACTTAATAAAATTCCTGTTGAAGTTTCTAATTGACTACAAAGCTGAGTAAGAGAGGTAGTAGCGATTTGTTGATTTAACCATACACACAAAGATAAAAAATGGTGCCCATGGCACTTACGTTTTCGTTTCATTCCGCCTGCGTCTATAGCTAATTGATTAAGTGTAGCGGGAGACATATAGCGATATAACTCTTCGGCAAATAAAGACAACTCTTGTTTTTGATGGATATTCATAAAAAGCACGTCACCCTTTCTCATTAACATAAGAGAATAGTAACGTGCTTTTAACTTCAAGAATAGTCTAAATCCTTAAGTTGATGGATGTGGGGTACTGACACATTACCATCAAGTTAAGAAATTCGTAGTTACATAAAACAAAAAAACAAGCTGAATTCTTATAAATCACTAGCCTTAGAGAAGTCATTTTTTCATTTTAGATGAGTATGATATATTTGAAAAAGCGCCCTGTAAACAGGGCGCTTCACTTTTACCTAATGACTAATATTAGCAGTTGGGTATAATGTTGTTCCTCCAATTGAAACCTTTATTTCATTTGTTAACGGAACATTTTGTTCATTAATAATTGTTCTCCACCATTCCCATGCAAGACCTGTACATTCTCTCGCTACGACTTTTACATTCTTTGAATTCGGTGGAAGTGGTATGACTGTAGAGAAATGAGCAGTTTTGTCACTGCTGCTTCCTTCCCAAGTTTTATGAGTTAGTAGTTCTTTTCCATTTTGATCATATGAGAACTCATCCCAAGATACATCAAATTGAGCAACATATGCACCAGAATGATCAAGCGTCATTTTAGCACTTGAATATTCTGTAGTTGTAGTCTCAATATAATCTGTATTGTTATGAACAGCAGCAGTTGCGTTATCTTTTAAGAAAGTGCTTGTATATGAAATTGGGTATGCTGGATTCTTAGGACTTAATTCTGCATTATCTTTAATGATATTTCGGATTTCATTAAAATCTTTTGTAACAACCTTGTTATGCTCTTTTGCATCTCCGCCTAATACTACAGCGGTAAAGGTACTGTCTTCAAAAATATCTTTGTACTGTCCACTCGCTTCAACGCCTTGCCCCTTAATTAAGGCTTTAAAA
>NZ_AYMH01000089.1:0-27675 GCF_000633475.1 Bacillus sp. H1a
ATCTTAATACGGGATCTTTTCATAAATTTAATCTTCGTCTTTAACATCCATATCTTCCGGAATTGGCTCGTTTAATATTTCTTCCACTAACTGTTTATATTTCTCCATTTGTTCTAAATGTGTATTAAATTGTTCTTTATTTAATAAA
The DNA here is from genome assembly GCF_000633475.1 of Bacillus sp. H1a. NCBI lineage: Bacteria > Bacillati > Bacillota > Bacilli > Caryophanales > Bacillaceae > Bacillus > Bacillus sp. H1a. The sequence goes on from NZ_AYMH01000089.1 coordinate 149, forward strand.
TATTGCTCTCCATCGAACAACGCACGAATTTTCTTTTGCTGAATTAAATCTTCAACATACGATTTTGGTAAATTCAAATACTCTGCGGCCTCTTCTATCGTTATATACAATGTGTTCATTCCTTTATTGTTTTTTCATATATATACTGTACCTTACTTTACTTTATTTTTGTAAACAAATAAAAAAGATTTTGTAAATGCAAATTAAAAAGCAGGTAGATGCATTCCATATATTGTATAATAATATAGTAAGTATTTTTTTAAATATAGAATGGTATTACCCATTTACACAAAGGAGAGTTAACATATGGCTACTCGTCACATCATTACAATGTTAGAAAAAACATTACGAGTTGAAACAGAAAACACAATTTCTCATCTATCTAAGTCTTTATCCGATCGCATTCTTTCTCAAAGTGCAGCAGCACATGAAAGCAATTGTTACCATACGATTGGTGAATGGTACAAAAATCATTTCTTATTCCAACAAGATGATTTCCTTTGGGCTAAATACGCTTTCTATGATGCATATTGTGAGGCTATAAAAGAACAAGGTCATCTTACAAAACGCGTTCGTCAAATATTGGAATCGTTAGCTCGGAAACATGGAAAACAATATATTTCTTCCATACAAAATATGCCATTCCCAAACGAACAAGCAAAAGGAACAGCATAATTTGACGTTGACCAACACAAATCAAGCATAGATTCATTGTTTTCAAGAAAGATTTACAAATAAAATGTTCAAGTCTTTGTATTCCCTTTTTGGAGAAATACATTCATATGACATGAACTAATGAAACCGGTGTCATGATAATGAATGAAAATATAGTAAACAGGAAAACCCCCATTTACACCTCTCATTCATAGAAATAGAGATGTAAATGGGGGTATACTTGGTTCCTTTCTTATTTCATCATCTGCTTAATCAATTCTCGATTTCTCTTCTTAAATACTTCATTATGCGAAGAAACCATTCCGTACTCACTTGCATCTGGTTGAATAAATTGTTTCGCTTTATTCACAGCATTTCCAGCATCTTGGAATGCTCCTGCTATTAAATGTAATTTTCCTTCATGCTTTAGAATATCTCCAGCAGCATATAATCCATCTACCGAGGACTCACTATTTGCATTCCCTGCAATAAAATAATTATCCACAATTGCAACATCTAGCTCACTATTTTCTAATAATGTAATGTCACGTTCATATCCATGATTAATAATAACTTCATCAACAGATAAATGAGAAACCTCTCCAGTTTCATGATTCGTTAATTCTACATACTCAATCGCCTCATGACTATCGCTAGCAATTAATTTTGTAATTGATGTATTAAAGAAACATTCTGCTGAACTGTTCATAAGTTGTTTTACTTGTGCTTCATGGCCAGATAATGATTCTTTTCTATATGTTAAATAAACTTTTTTTGCAATTGGTTCTAATTCATTCGCCCAATCAATTGCAGAGTTCCCCCCGCCTGAAATAATTACCGTTTTATCTTTGAAACGCTTTAAAGATTTAACTGTATAATTTAAATTTGAGACTTCGAATCTCTCAGCACCTTCAATTGATAACTTTTGTGGATTCAATATACCACTTCCAGTTGCGACGATTACTGTTTTTGAAAAATGTTCTTTTCCAGTACTTGTTTTTAACGTAAAAATGCCATCCTGATTACGAATAATCGATTCTATTTTTGTATTCAATACAACTTCTGGTTGGAATGTTAATCCTTGTTGTACAAGTTGCTCAATTAATTTCTCACCAGTAACTGGTAACAATCCGCCAATATCCCAAATCATTTTTTCTGGATAAACATGTATTTTACCACCTAACTGTGGTTGAAATTCTATTATTTTCGTTTTCATCTCTCTTAGTCCACTATAAAAAGCTGAATAAAGCCCCGCAGGTCCTCCGCCTATCACGGTTACATCAAACAATTCTTCTCGATTCATTCATGCCCACTCCTCAGCTACTAATCATTGATTATCATTCTCAATAAAATATAACTTGTTTTTATGAATTTTACAATCAAAATTACTATTGACAATACATCTATATAAAATTATATTATTTAAAGAATCAATAGTGATAATCATTATCAATTTGTTAATTATTAGCAAGTTGTAGATTGCATCTTCTTTCATTAATTATGGTGAACACTCTATAGTGAAATCTCAAATTCAAGATTGTTAATAAGAATTTTGTATTACCACCAGCTTTTCAAAAAATCAAAGTTAAACAAATTATTATGTATTATCAAAAGGAGCAAGACGATGAAAAAATTATTCATTTCACTAACAGTTCTGTTCGTCCTTGTTATGAGTGCTTGTAGCAACGGCTCAACAGACAAGAAAAACGACGCACAAGGTAAGAAGTCAGAAACAATTACATACCAATCTGAAAATGGTAAAGTGGAAGTTCCAGCAAATCCACAACGTGTTGTTGTCCTATCATCATTCGCTGGTAACGTAATGTCATTAGGTGTAAATCTTGTTGGGGTAGATTCATGGTCTAAACAAAACCCTCGCTTTGATAGCAAACTTAAAAACGTTGCTGAAGTATCAGATGAGAATATTGAAAAGATCGCAGAATTAAATCCAGACTTAATCATTGGTTTATCAAATATTAAAAATGTCGATAAGTTAAAGAAAATCGCTCCTACTGTAACATTTACATATGGAAAAGTTGATTACTTAACACAACATTTAGAAATCGGTAAGTTATTAAACAAAGAAAAAGAAGCAAAAACTTGGGTTGATGATTTCAAGAAGCGCGCACAAACGGCTGGAAAAGAAATTAAAGCGAAGATCGGTGAAGATGCAACCGTTTCTGTTGTTGAAAACTTCAACAAACAGCTTTATGTATATGGCGATAACTGGGGCCGTGGAACAGAAATTCTTTACCAAGAAATGAAATTAAAAATGCCTGAAAAAGTAAAAGAAAAGGCATTAAAAGAAGGTTACTACGCATTATCTACTGAGGTATTACCTGAGTTTGCTGGTGATTACTTAATCGTAAGTAAAAACAAAGATACTGATAACTCATTCCAAGAGACAGAATCATACAAAAACATTCCAGCAGTAAAAAATAATCGTGTATTTGAAGCAAACATGATGGAATTCTATTTTAATGATCCACTTACATTAGACTTCCAATTAGATTTCTTCAAGAAAAACTTTCTTGGTCAATAATACAACAATGAGGAATTCTTAATTTAAGAATTCCTCTTCCTTTATTCTATGAAAAGAAAAGGTGTGAAATTGATGACAAAAGAGCAAGACAATCTACGTTCCACCGCTTTTACGTACAAATTAATTTTGAGCGTTATTGCGTTCTTTCTTATTTTTATGGTGGCAATGGTATTCGGTGCTGCAGATACTTCTATAAAAGATGTATGGTTAGCACTCACCTCCTCTGCTAAAGGCGACAAGTTATCTATTCTTCGTGAAATACGTTTACCACGTGAAGTTGCTGCTATTTTTGTAGGAGCTGGACTTGCTGTTTCTGGTGCAATTATGCAAGGCTTAACGCGAAATCCTCTTGCTGATCCTGGATTACTCGGCCTAACTGGTGGTGCAAATGCTGCGCTTGCACTCACACTCGCTTTCAATCCTTCCATTAGCTATCTTTACTTAACGCTAGCTTGCTTTATCGGTGCTGCAATTGGCGCTATTATGGTATTTGGGATTGGCATGGTGAAAAAGGGCGGACTTTCTCCCCTTCGAATTGTATTAGCTGGTGCTGCTGTTTCAGCATTCCTAATCGCCATTTCAGAAGGTATTGGCATTTACTTTAAAATTTCACAAGATGTATCACTTTGGACGGCTGGGGGCGTAATTGGAACGACTTGGAGCCAATTAAAAATTATTATTCCGGTTATTTCGCTAAGTATCTTTATCGCTATTTTACTTGCAAAGAAATTGACAGTCCTTAGTTTCAGTGAAGAAGTTGCCATTGGACTCGGTCAAAAAATTATCGTCATTAAAACGATTTTATTTATCATTATTATCTTGCTTGCTGGTGCTTCTGTAGCGCTTGTCGGGAATATGGCATTTATCGGCTTAATGATACCTCATATGGTTCGTCCAATCGTTGGGCCAGACTACCGTTTTGTCATACCGATGTCAGCAATCGCTGGTGCTTCCTTTATGCTACTCGCAGATACAATTGGGCGTACAATTAACGCTCCGTACGAAACACCAGTTGCTGCAATTGTCGCTATTGTAGGATTACCAGTCTTCCTATTTATTGTTCGTAAAGGGGGAAGAACGTTCTCATGATGCAACAATCTATTATAAAGAAACAACGTCTTATCATACTTGCATTACTTATACTTACTATCACAACCATTGTGATCGGAATGGGACTCGGCTCTGCCTCTCTCTCCTATGACAGATTAATCCCAACACTTATGGGACAAGGTACATTTAAAGAGGAATTCGTTTTATATTCTTTAAGACTACCTAGAATCGTCATTACATTATTAGCTGGTATGGCACTCGCTTTATCAGGTGCTATATTACAAGGTATTACTCGAAACGATTTAGCCGAACCCGGTATTCTTGGAATCAACTCTGGTGCTGGTGTTGCAGTTGCAGTTTTCTTCTTATACTTCCCGATAGATGTAGGTTCATTTCTTTACCTACTACCAGTCGTTGGATTTATCGGGGCTTTTCTGACAGCTTGTCTCATTTACGTATTTTCATACAGTAAAACAGAAGGACTTCAGCCAATACGATTAACATTAACAGGTATCGGTTTTGCCTTTGCACTATCCGGAACAATGATTGTACTAATCTCATCAGCAGATCGTATGAAAGTAGACTTTATTTCAAAATGGATTGCCGGAAACATTTGGGGAGATGACTGGACATTTGTTTTAGCAATGCTTCCATGGCTAATCGTATTAATCCCATTTGTCTTCTATAAAGCAAACCGATTAAACATCCTTGCATTAAACGAACCAGTAGCAATTGGAGTCGGTATCGAAATTGAAAAAGAACGAAGATACTTATTAATTGCAGCCGTTGCGCTTGCTGCCGCAGCCGTTTCCGTAACAGGAGGAATTAGCTTTATCGGACTTATGGCTCCTCACATCGCCAAATCTTTAGTAGGCCCAAGACATCAAATATTCATCCCTATCGCCGTTTTAATCGGCGGATGGTTATTGCTACTAGCGGACACAATTGGACGAAATATTGTCGAACCTAGCGGTATTCCAGCAGGTATTGTCGTTGCTTTAATTGGTGCACCTTACTTTATGTATTTGTTGTTGAAGAAAGCGTAAAAAACCCCCTCAAGATTTTTTCTTTGAGGGGGTTTTCATTTCATTCTACTGCTGCCCATCCCCTTCAAACTTCTTCGCCAAACTTTCCATCTCGTCTTCTGGCAATAACTTCGGTTCCCCGACACTTTTCGTTTGATAATAAATTTGAGCTCAAAACTCGATTTCTTCTGCAACAGTAAATGCCATGATGACAAAAATTGTTCAAAAAGATTCCGATACATTTTGTTTTATTTATTGCAAAATTCTTTGTACAATAATATAAGAAGTTACTTTTCAAATACAAAATCTACTAAGAACTCTTTCCACGAATAAATTTAATTATCATCTTTATATTTCAATCTTAAATTAAAACACCCTTTCACCTATGACTATATTCACTCATTTAAAACTAAATTTTCTACTCTATCACTGCTAAACTACTTCATAATCTTAATTGAGAATAAATATTAATTAAAATTACAATAAAGTGCTACATTCTCCTTGACAAAATAACCACTTCTATATGATAATTAATATTGAATTAGAATTATTATAGTTAATTAAAAAATATATTTTATGAGCAAACTAATTTCCGATGCTCAAAACCAACATTTAGGAGGAATTTTAATATGTTATTAATCGGCACAGAAGTAAAACCGTTTAAAGCTAATGCTTACCATAATGGAGAATTTATCCAAGTTACTGATGAAAGTTTAAAAGGAAAATGGAGCGTAGTTTGTTTCTACCCTGCAGACTTCACATTCGTTTGTCCAACTGAACTTGAAGACTTACAAAACCAATATGCAACACTTAAAGAACTAGGCGTTGAAGTATACTCTGTATCTACAGACACTCACTTCACACATAAAGCATGGCATGATAGCTCAGAAACTATCGGCAAAATCGAATACATTATGATTGGTGACCCAACTCGCACAATCACTAGCAACTTCAACGTTTTAATGGAAGAAGAAGGTCTTGCTGCTCGTGGTACATTCATCATCGATCCAGACGGCGTTATCCAATCTATGGAAATCAACGCTGACGGTATCGGCCGTGACGCAAGCATTCTTGTTAACAAAATTAAAGCAGCTCAATACGTACGTAACAACCCAGGTGAAGTTTGCCCAGCTAAATGGCAAGAGGGTTCTGCAACACTTAAACCAAGCCTTGACCTTGTAGGCAAAATCTAAGGAGTTCGATCAAAATGATACTAGATGCAGATATAAAAACACAACTATCCCAATACCTTCAATTAATGGAGAATGACATTTTACTTAAAGTTAGCGCAGGGGACGATAACGTATCTAAAGATATGTTATCTCTAGTAGATGAATTAGCTACTATGTCATCTAAGATTACAGTAGAAAAAGTTGAACTAGAGAGAACACCAAGCTTTAGCGTAAATCGCCCTGGTGAAGACACTGGTGTAGTATTCGCTGGTATTCCATTAGGACACGAATTCACTTCATTAGTGTTAGCTTTACTACAAGTGAGTGGACGCGCTCCAAAAGTTGAACAAAAATTAATTGATCAAATAAAAAACATTCAAGGCGAATATCATTTTGAATCTTATATCAGCCTAAGTTGTCACAACTGTCCTGATGTTGTACAAGCTCTTAACGTAATGAGCGTTCTAAACTCTGGTATTACACATACTATGATTGACGGCGCTGCATTCAAAGAGGAAGTAGAAAGTAAAGACATCATGGCAGTACCAACTGTTTACCTAAACGGTGAGTCTTTCGGAAGTGGTCGTATGACACTTGAAGAAATTCTAGCTAAAATGGGTAACGGTCCAGATGCATCAGAGCTTTCTGATAAAGATCCGTACGATGTTCTTGTTGTTGGTGGCGGCCCAGCTGGTGCAAGTGCAGCAATTTATGCAGCACGTAAAGGCATCCGCACTGGTATCGTTGCTGAGCGCTTCGGTGGTCAAGTAATGGATACTATGGGTATTGAGAACTTCATCAGCGTAAAACGCACTGAAGGTCCTAAGCTAGTAGCAAGCCTTGAAGAGCACGTAAAAGAGTACGACATCGATGTAATGAATCTACAACGTGCGAAACGTTTAGAGAAAAAAGAACTTATTGAAGTGGAACTTGAAAACGGCGCTATTCTGAAAAGTAAGAGCGTAATCGTTTCAACAGGTGCTCGCTGGCGTAACGTTGGCGTACCAGGTGAAGCTGAGTTCAAAAACAAAGGTGTAGCATACTGCCCACACTGTGACGGTCCATTATTCATCGGAAAAGATGTAGCGGTTATTGGCGGAGGTAACTCTGGTATTGAAGCAGCTATCGACTTAGCAGGTATTGTTAAGCATGTAACTGTTCTTGAATTCATGCCAGAATTAAAAGCTGATGCTGTATTACAAGAGCGTCTTAACAGCCTACCTAACGTAACTGTTCTGAAAAACGTTCAAACGAAAGAAATTACTGGTACTGACAAAGTAAACGGTATTTCTTACATCGATCGTGAAACTGAAGAAGTTCACCATGTTGAATTACAAGGTGTATTCGTTCAAATCGGTCTTGTGCCAAACACAGACTGGTTAGGCGAAACAGTTGAACGTGTTCGCGGTGAAATCGTAACAGACAAGCACGGCGCTACAAACGTACCAGGAGTGTTTGCTGCAGGTGACTGTACAAATAATCCATACAAACAAATTATCATCTCTATGGGTTCAGGAGCGAATGCAGCTTTAGGTGCATTTGATTACTTAATCCGTAACTAATTATAAAAAAAGCAGGTGCCTTGGCACCTGCTTTTTTTATAATCCTAATGTATAAACTAAAAATCTCTCATTCCCATTCTTCTCATAAGCTCCCGGCAACCTAATTTCTTTCTTCAGTTCAAACGCAGTCTGATTTTCTAAGAAGAAAATATAATCCTCCGAAGAATAGTATAAAATAATATCCACTTCTCTCTCTGCTTCTTCTACCGAACGTAAGATATTATTTACTACATTCATAAACACTTGTACTGAAAATGGATTAAAGAAATAAAACCGATTATCACGCGGATCAATCTCATATTCCTGTGCTAAACAACATTCAAATTGGATTTTATCTTTACTGTTTCTTACCTTCTTTGCATAACGCTCAAGGTTCTCCATCGCTTCTTTATAAAATTCTTCATTCATTTCAATTCCAACAGCTGAAGCACCGCACTTATGATGCATGTAAAAATTCAATCTCCCTTTTCCACATCCGAAGTCTACAATTCGATCGCAACTTTTAATCTCGTATTGATTCAACAGTTCCTCTAATCCACTATATGGTGTCGGTTCATAACGGTGGTAATGTAAAGATTTATTAAAACCTTTTTGCTCTCCGACAGTTTTTATATTTAATACAGCGTCGTAATATTGTTCGTTCATTTGTTTTCTCCTACTAAGAAATTATATTTACTATTATACACCACAGAAAAAGCCTGATTTTTCATCAGGCTTTCAGCAATTGAAATATATCGACTTATCGACAAAACAGGAACTTTCTAGCCCCTGTTTTCTAATACTTTCAACACAGATTGCTTTAATATCTCTACTCCATCCATGATACAGCTATGATCAAACTTCATATATGGATGGTGTAATCCCGGTTGTAGATTTGCCCCTAGTCCAAGCATAACTGCTTTTAAATGCGGTCTTTTCACTGTATAGTAATGGAAATCATCGCTTCCGGTCGTATACAGAGGTCCCGTACATCCCTCTTCCCCATATACTTCAAGAATACCTTTACGCATAAGGCGCTCCGCTTCTTCTGATACTTCTGCTCCTGGCGCAAGGTCAATCCACTCATAAGAAATTTTGGATCCCATTGATTCAGTAGACGTAATTACGTGCTCAATTTTTTGTTTCAACTCATCTAGTAATATATTATTTTCTGCCCTTACATCTAAACTAAAATGACCGTTTCCTGGAATGATATTTAAATTATCACCACCAGCTTGGCATCTCGTCATCTTAACAGAATGCGATGTTTGCGGTGGTAACCATATATTTTTCAATCCAATATTGATCATCGAAATAACGTCAATTGCGTTTATACCTTGATGTGGTCTCGCCCCATGGGCATCCTCTCCATGAATCGTACCTTCTAAAAAACCTGCTGCTCCGTGACGAATAGATGGTGCCGCTTGTTTCAAAGGCAATTCCTCAATCGGTCGTAAATGAACACCAAATAGGAAATCAGCATCATCCACAGCACCTTTCTCTACCATCTTTAAAGCACCATTTCCTTTTTCTTCAGCCGGCTGAAAAATAAATCTAACCGTACCGCTATCCCATCTCATATTTTTCAATTGTAAAATAAGACCCATCACAATCGTCATATGAGCATCGTGACCACACGAATGGTTCGCTTTGAACTCTCCGTCCACCTCTTGCCAGAGTGCATCCATATCAGCACGAACCGCGATAACTGGATGACCGCTTCCGATTTCAGCGATTATGCCTGGACAATCGTCAAATGTTTTATATGAAATTCCTTCTTCTTTTAAAAAGTTAGTAATATAAGCTGTCGTTTCATATTCCTTCCAACTCACTTCAGGGTTTTCATGTAAATGCTGAAAAATTTCCGTTAAACGCTCTTGTAGTTCTAATGTTTTCAACTTCCATTCTCCTTCCTAAATTCGAAGCAGTTTAATCATTCATAAAAAATCCCATTTTGAAGAATATATTGAACATTCACTCAAATGTCAAGAGATTGTCCCTACATTTCTTTTGAAATATAATAAGGTAATTAAGATCATAATTCAGAAAATTCTTTTTATGAATTATTCATCATTAGCTTCAGCCTCTTATTAATATATGTAACTTCAAATCTACGGATAATAAAAAGGACGGGAACTATACAATGAAAATTACAGCTATTCATTTTTACGCAATTCGTTTACCGCTTCGCAATCCATTTGTTATTAGTTATGGCTCTTACCCTGATATGCCTTCTATTATCGTCAAAATGGAAACAAATGAAGGTATTGTCGGTTACGGTGAAGGTGTTGCCGATGATCACGTTACAGGTGAATCATGGGAAAGCACTTTCCATGTTTTAAAACATACACTAGCTCCTGCTCTTATCGGGCAAAACCCAATGAATATCGAAAAAACACACGATATTATGAACAATACGATTTACGGTGTTCCTACTGCGAAAGCTGCTATTGATATTGCTTGTTTTGATATAACGGGTAAAAAATTAAACCAACCTGTATATCAATTAATTGGCGGACGATACCATGAAGAATTTCCTGTCACTCACGTCTTAAGTATCGCTCCCCCAGAAGATATGGCCGAAGAAGCGGCCTCTATGATTAAAAAAGGTTACCAATCTTTCAAAATGAAAGTCGGTACAAATGTACAAGAAGATGTAAAAAGAATTGAAGCTGTACGAGAACGTGTAGGAAATGATATCGCTATTCGCGTTGATGTAAACCAAGGGTGGAAAAATAGTGCGAACACATTAACAGCACTTCGTTCATTAGGACATTTAAACATCGACTGGATTGAACAACCTGTTATAGCGGATGATATTGACGCAATGGCTCATATTCGTTCTAAAACAGACCTTCCACTTATGATTGATGAAGGATTAAAAAGCTCTCGTGAAATGCGCCAAATTATTAAATTAGAAGCTGCTGATAAAGTGAATATAAAACTAATGAAATGCGGCGGCATATATCCAGCTGTAAAACTCGCTCATCAAGCTGAAATGGCCGGAATTGAATGCCAAGTTGGATCAATGGTCGAATCATCCATTGCCTCTTCCGCAGGATTCCATGTCGCTTTCTCAAAAAAAATCATTACTAGCGTCGAACTAACAGGACCATTAAAGTTCACGAAAGACATTGGGGACTTACATTACGACGTACCATTTATTCGCTTAAACGAAAAGCCAGGATTAGGCATTGAAATAAACGAAACTACATTACAAGAACTAACCGTCTTTCAAGACGTTGTACGCTAAAGGAGGACTAACGCATGACGGTTCTATACGAAGGAACATTAAAACAAAACAGCGAGCCATTTCACGTTACGTTATTAGCTCTAGAACATATCGAACAAATCTTATCACTACAAAACGTTGTAATTGAAGCATTAGAAGATAAAGGTCGTTTACAACCACTCTCGCTAGAAGAGTTTCAATACATTCTAGAAGGAAACGGCATGATGATCGGAGCCTTTATAGAAAAAGAGCTCATCGCATTTCGTGCCCTACTCTTCCCTCCTATTGACGATGAACATTTAGGACTTGATATCGGCCTATCAGAAAGCGAACTACACCGCGTTATCTATCAAGAAATCTCAAACGTTCACCCGAACTGTCGCGGAAATGGTATGCAAAAAATATTAGCGACAGTCATCATGGACGAGTTACAAAAAGAAGATAGCAAATACGATTACGTTTGCTGCACCGTTGCACCTTTTAACATTCCTAGTTTAAAAGATAAGTTTGCGCAAGGAATGGAGATTGCTGCATTGAAGGAGAAGTATGGCGGTAGTATGCGGTATGTTTTTGTGAAGGAGTTGCGTGGGAATAAAGAAAGCGATTGGACGGATGTTAAGAGTGTTCCGATGAGTGCCGCTAGTGAACAGCAGACGTTAATTTCAAAAGATTATCGTGGATACGCAATGGAAAAAATAGACAAAGATTTTGTTGTGAAGTTTGGGCGTTAATTTATATGCAAAAAGAAGAGGAAGCTGTTCCAAAAGGTCTTTTCAGACAGCTTCTTCTACTTTAAGCAATAATATGCACCACTAAACCGTCATCTTCCAACTAGATAACGCTAACCAATCTTCCATTTCTTTATAATCAGGCATTATCTTCCCGACAAGTCGCCAAAAAGAACGATCATGGTTTAAATGAACCATATGACACATTTCATGAACAACTACATAGTCAATTACCCGCTGTGGTGCCATTGCTAACTTCCAATTGAATGTTAACTGTAGATTTGAATCACAAGTCCCCCACGTACGACTACTATCTGTAATACGAATAGAACGAGGTTTCGTTTTAAAGTTACTTTGATGCGCTTTAATACTCTTCTCTACTAATGCTTTGCACTGCTTATAGTAAAATCTTTTTAAAGCTTGCTGGATTTTTTCATCCTTTAGCTCTTTCACATAAATATGTAGCTTATCCCCTTCAAAAACTGCATTGTCTTGCGTAATACTTGCATCTTGAGAGATCTGTATTGGATACGTATTTCCTAAATACAGAAAGCCCTCTCCTTGATCATAATCCTTTTCCTGTGGTCCAAGCGCTCGTTCCTGCATTTCCTTACGTGTTTTCTGAATCCAATCCCATTTCTCTTCTAACAATTGGACTAAGTATTCAACAGGCGTTCCTTTTGGAGCCTGCACTTCCACATTCCCGTACGAATCTACATAAAGACGCACGGACTTTTTCTTCTTATAAGTTATATGAAAATTAATTGTCTCACCTAAATATGTATGTACCATTTCATCACCTAACGTATTCGTTCATAATTATTTTTGCAAATAAAAAAGAGTAGGCTACGAACGTCCTACTCTATCTATTATATCATTTACTGCTTTAACAAACTTATTATCCTCTATACTTTACAGCTAGCCCCTTAATGAAATTCCTTGCGTATCTATCGCCGCACTCTTTGTAATTTTTATGGCCTTTCTTTCTTAATAAAGCGCCTAATTCTCCTTTTGTCACTTTAACGCCTACGCTATCTAATATATCCAGTACATCCTCACTCGTTAAAGATAGTGCTATTTTCATTTTCTTTAAAAGAAGATTATTGGCACTCTCATTGCTCTGTACAGGTGCCGGTTGTCCTGGTTTCGGATCTTGCTTTCCTCTTTTTAAAGTAATGAATCCATTTAAAAATGACTCTAACATCATCATATCGCATGTTAATACGTACTCATCTTCAACTACATCAGCGTTCTCAGCTTCATGTTGTGGACTTCTCTTTATTTTTGTAAGCATATCAACTACGTCTTCTTTCGTTACTTCCATGCCACCAAGTTTAAAGATTTCCACCATATCTATATCTTTTATATCCATAGCATATCTTACTCTTTTTAATATATCGTTGTTGCTCATTGCCATTGTTTTGCCTCCTGAAATGTTGATTATTTATACAGCTGTTAAAGTTTATCCTCTAACATGCTTTAAACTATCATGTTTAATATAACTCTTTAGTTATTGTCCGCTAAATTAATACTTTAACATTTTAAAGATAGGTTTTATAGTCTTACCCGAACTTTTCTCCATCATTGTATCTATTTTGTTGTATGCTTATAAAAAGATTTCACTCATAACATTAACTAAAAGAAAAAACAGTGCTTTGATTTCTCAAATACACTGTTCTTTTCCAGCTCTACACTTATTTTAAACTCAACCAAACCATACACTCCACATATGCAGAGCGTACATGGCAACACAAGGGTGCTGGCTGGTTTATTACATTCTTAAAGCCTTTTTCTTTCAGTTGCCGTTTGCAAAGGAACCAGCAACTAAATAAAATAAATACACATATATTGATACAATTCATTTCCCTCTAACTTTTGAGAGTTACACCGTTTCACTGTCCTCAGCCTCATCAACACTCGCCTCAAACTTATCAAGCAACGCACGCACTTCATCTGTTGATTTCGTACTCATCAATTGATTTCTTAGTTCAGCAGCTCCATGGAATCCTTTTACATAAATTTTGAAAAAGCGATGAAGCCCTGTGATTGAACGTGGTAGTACTTCTGCATATTGATCTTGAAGGTCAAGCTGTAGTCTTAAAAGATCAAGGTGTTCTTTACTGCTATGCTCTCTTGGCTCTTTTTCAAAAGCAAACGGATTTTTAAAGATACCTCGCCCAATCATAACGCCATCAATACCATATTTTTCAGCAAGTTCCATTCCAGTTTGACGGTCAGGAATGTCTCCGTTGATTGTTAGTAGCGTATTTGGTGCGATACGGTCACGTAATTTTTTAATTTCTGGAATTAGTTCCCAGTGCGCATCTACTTGGCTCATTTCTTCTCTTGTCCGTAAATGAATAGAAAGGTTCGCAATATCTTGTTTGAAAATATGCGTTAACCAATCCTCCCACTCGCTTAACTCTTTAAAGCCAAGTCGTGTTTTCACGCTGACAGGCAGTCCGCCCGCTTTTGCTGCTTGAATAAGTTCTGCCGCAACGTCTGGACGTAGAATAAGGCCACTACCTTTTCCTCTCGATGCCACATTCGGTACAGGACAGCCCATATTTATATCGATGCCTTTAAATCCTAACTCTGCCATGCCAATACTCATTTGACGGAAATATTCAGGATTATCCCCCCAAATATGTGCCACCATTGGCTGTTCATCTTCTGTAAAAATTAAACGGCCACGCACACTTTTCATACCTTCTGGATGGCAATAGCTATCCGAGTTTGTAAACTCTGTGAAAAATACATCCGGGCGACCCGCTTCACTTACTACGTGACGAAAAACAACATCTGTCACATCTTCCATTGGTGCAAGTACAAAAAATGGTCGTGGTAAATCACGCCAAAAATTATCTATCATTTCAAATTCAAATCCTCTCACTATGAATACAACTTCAAACTCTCAATTTAAAAATATAAAGCCAAATAACACCAGTACATTTGGACATTTATTATTTGTGAAAATCAGCAATATTTATTTTAACTAAAATCGTTGCTGAATGGTATTTTTATAAAGTGAAACTTTAATCAGTGGGGGTTTTCTTCATCCCCCACTGATTATTAGTTGAACCAATCGGGCTTTTACGGGCAGTTGATCCCCCACCTAACTTCTTTGCTTTCGCTGAATTTTGAGGTAGGGGTCTTACTACCCGCAAATAGCGGGATAAACCAAAAAGCAGATGGTATAGATTTTTCTATATCAACTGCTTTTCTATTATACCAACTTAAGCCAAGCCACACACTCTACATGAGTAGTATGCGGGAACATATCAACAGGTTGTACTTCCTGCGTTTTATATCCGCCTTCTTCTAATACTTTTAAGTCACGTGCTAATGTTGCTGGGTTACATGATACGTATACGACGCGTTTTGGCTTCATGTCGATGATTGTGTTTAGTAATGCTTCGTCACAGCCTTTACGCGGTGGGTCAACGACCATTGTGTCGGCGATTACGCCTTCTTTGTACCATTTTGGAATGACTACTTCTGCTTCTCCTACGCCGAATTCAGCGTTTGTCATATTGTTTAGTGCTGCGTTTCTGTTTGCGTCTTCGATTGCTTCTGGGACGATTTCAACGCCGTATACTTTTTTCGCTTTTTGCGCTAGGAATAAGGAGATTGATCCGATTCCGCAATATGCGTCGATTACTGTTTCGTTACCATCTAATTTTGCGTATTCTAACGTTTTATCGTATAGCACTTTCGTTTGTTCTGGGTTTACTTGATAGAATGAACGTGCTGAAATCGCAAATTTAATGTCACCGATAAAGTCATAAATATATTCTGATCCATACAATACTGTTGTTGTATCTCCGAAGATAACGTTTGTACGTTTCGTATTTACGTTTTGAACGATTGATTTTACTTCTGGGAATTTCGCTGCAATTTCTTCAATGATTGCTTTTTTATTTGGTAATTCCGCTGTACGTGTAATGAAGACAAGCATAATTTCCCCTGTTACTTGTCCGTAACGAGCCATTACGTGGCGAAGCGTTCCTTTGTTACGCTCTTCGTTGTACGCCGAGATACCGTGCTTTTCACAAATACGTTTTACTTCTTGAATGAGTGTATCGTTTTCTTCTGCCTGAATTAAGCATGATTCCATATTAATGATGTCATGCGTTCCTTGACGATAGAAACCAGCTACAAGTCCGCCTTCACGTTCTCCAATTGGTACTTGTGCTTTATTGCGGTATACCCACGGATTCTCCATGCCAAGTACAGGATGAACAGGAACATCACTTAGTCCACCGATGCGCTGCATAACGTCACGTACTTGTTTTTCTTTCGCTTTTAATTGTCCTTCATATGTTAAGTGCTGAAGCTGACAACCGCCGCACTGGTTGTATACTGGGCATTCTGCATCTTTACGATATGGGCTCTCTGTATGAAGCTTCATTAAACGACCGAATGCGAAGTTTTTCTTCACTTTAATAATTTTAATTTGCGCTTCCTCACCTGGTAATCCGTTTTTAACGAAAATAGGATATCCCTTCACTTTCGCAACACCGGCACCATCATGTGTTAAATCTTCAAACACTACATCTATAAACTCGTTTTTTTCAACTGGTGGCGTCATTTTTGTACTCATTTTCCGACCTCTCTTTTTCATAACACTGCGTTACATTTTATCATACTTATATGGTCTATTTCTATTGGAAGAAAAAAAGCTATTGACGATAGTTCTCTAGTAATGTTACGCTACTACTAATTTAATACGGACGATGTTACCTCATATATACTTGATAATATGGATCGAGAGTTTCTACCCGGCAACCTTAAATTGCTGGACTATGGGGAAAACTAATGAATATTGGCCTATGTATAAAAAGACTCATATTGATTAGCTTTCTCTCATAGATGAAAGTGAATCCATATGGGTCTTTTTTTATTTTTATTTTTCAAAAAGGTCAGACATCTTACGTATGACATAAAACCTCTTCATTTTATTTTTAGTAATATAACGAGCGTTTTATGTACAAACTTTATACGAACTTCTGAAAGGGGCAACTACATGCAATATGTAATGAGCATTATCGGCATTCTTGTCGTTTTAGGTTTATGTTTTGCTTTGTCAAACAACAAAAGTAAAATCAACTTCCGTGCAATTGCTATTATGATTGGTTTTCAAATTTTAATCGGTTGGTTTATGTTTGGCACAAAGATTGGTCAACAAATCATTATTTTCATTGGTAAAGTTTTCAACAAACTAATTAAACTTGGTACGACAGGTGTCGATTTTCTCTTTAATGGAATTCAAAGAGATTTTGTCTTTTTCTTAAACGTATTATTAATTATCGTATTTTTCTCAGCACTACTTTCTATCTTTAGTTATTTAGGTGTTTTACCATTCATCGTTCGCGTTGTCGGCGGTGCAATTTCAAAAATTACTGGTTTACCACGCGTTGAATCATTCCACGCAGTAAACTCTGTATTCTTCGGTTCAAGTGAAGCGTTAATCGTTATTAAAAACGATTTACAGCATTTTAATAAAAACCGTATGTTTATCATTTGTTGTTCTGCGATGAGCTCAGTTTCTGCTTCTGTTACAGCATCATACGTAATGATGTTAGATGCGAAATATGTACTAGCAGCTCTTCCGCTAAACTTGTTCTCAAGCTTAATCGTTTGTTCGTTATTAACACCAGTTGATACGAAAAAAGAAGATGAAGTAATTCAAAAATTTGATAGAACTCTATTCGGAGACAGCTTTATCGGTGCAATGATTAACGGTGCGCTCGACGGTTTAAAAGTAGCTGGTATCGTTGCCGCATTAATGATCGCCTTTATCGGTGTTATGGAAGTTGTAAACTACGTAATCAGCGCAGCTTCAGGTGCAATGGGACATGCTGTTACGTTACAACAAATCTTCGGTTATATACTTGCTCCATTCGCATTCTTAATGGGTATCCCAACTCACGATATTATCCCAGCTGGTGGTATTATGGGTACGAAGATTGTCTTAAATGAATTCGTAGCAATCCTTGATTTAAAAGGTGCTGCTGCAACATTATCTCCACGTACAGTTGGAATCGTTACCGTATTCTTAATTAGCTTCGCAAGTATTAGCCAAATTGGTGCAATCGTTGGTACAATCCGTGCCCTTTCTGAAAAACAAGGAAGCGTCGTATCTCAGTTTGGTTGGAAAATGCTATTTGCATCAACACTTGCTTCTATTTTATCTGCGACAATCGCTGGATTGTTTATTTAATAAAAAATCACCTTAGCTTAGACAGCAAGGTGATTTTTTCAATTTCTTTAAGAAACTGAGTGGAATTCTACTACTTCTTCTGTGTTTATAATTTTCTCTTTATATATACCTTTTATCGTTATGTATATAATAGATTTATTCGTATTAACTAATTTACCCACTGAAAATCGATAAATTAGACCATCCTTTTTTAAGACCCATTGCTTTCCATTCCAAGGGTTAATTAACTTTTGTCCATCTGATGCCTGTATCTCACCGTCATATTCACATTCCCCAAAAGCCGTCTTAATTACATTCTTCTCCGTATCAATACTTATGTCTTTAACTAATTTCAATTTTTCATCAGAACGAATCTGAATTTCATGACCTTTTTTCTTAAAAAAGATCTTCCCATCACTTGTGTTTACATACTTCGCCTTATTCATCTCATCTATCATAAAATCATATTCTTCTTTTGTAATCCCAAAGTTTTCATGATAAGGTAAATTTCCGTTTGGCATCATTTCTTCTACATATTTAAAATACCAATCTAAATTATTCGCAAGACTATTACGTGTTTTATTAGTAATCCTCTCTAATTTTTCTTTTACCTCATGAGGCAACTCTAATGTCATAATATCCGCCGTAACTTCCGCATTCATAAGATGCGGTGGAATATACTCTTCCACACTATTCGCCTTACTCACTTCACTTTGGCACCCTACTATGAATAGCAATATGAGAAGGATATATACTATTTTTTTATAATTCATTTCTGTTCCCCACTCCGTACATCATTCTTACTTAATTTTATAGCGGTTCTTATTATAGTCTAAAATCCTTATATTTTAATAAAAACCATTATATATATGCAAAATTGCATATTAACAAGCCTTCCCCTTACTTTAAAATTAGCTTAAAAAACTTTCCAAATTATACAAATCACAAGTGTTAAATGTTATAATTTGTAAAAATATATTGGAGGACTTTATGAAAATTCACGCCCTTGTCGATTTTTTACATTTACTAGTCTTGAGCATGAAAAGTTATTATGTATGGGGAATGCCTATCTATGTCTTCATTATTCCTCTTATTTTTGTAGTCGGTTATATTATTATCACTTCTAATAAGAAACGAAAGAATACATCTATTCAAAGTCACTAATCTATCGCTCTAATAGCTCCCCCTAAAAATCATATTCCCCTCATTTTCTTCAAATGATATGATGAACAAGGGTATATCCCCACCACTCTTATAGCGGTGGGGATTTTAATGTAAGCATGCAGCATACTACACAATAGAAGGTGATTTTATGAAAAAATACGCAGTAATTGCTTTATGTACGTCTGCCATTCTAGCAGGCTGTAACACGAATAATGCTAGCCAAGAACCTGCAAAAGAGAAAAAAGTACAAGAAGTAAAAAAACAAGAAGAGACTGTACAAACACAAGGTAAAATTTCTTATAATCCAATTACGCACGAATCTACAAACACAAATATTCATATTACAGATATAAAAGATGCTTTAACCGAAGTACAATATAAAATTTGGCGTACTGCTGATGGAAAAGAAAATACTAAATCTTTTTCTTCTAAAGAAAAGGAGAAACAATTCACTATTCCTTTTGATATAAAAGAATTTGAAGGAAAACGCGGTGAATATCAAATTGAAGCAATAGGGATAAAAGAGGATGGGAAAACTATTCCGCTTACAAAATCTACTATAACTTTCGAGCAAAAGGTTCCTGTTCTTATGTATCATGCAATTGATGATTACCACGGACAAGGCATTAAAGATTTATTCGTATCTCCAGCTAACTTTGAAGCACAAATGAAGTATTTAAAAGAAAACGGTTATACATTATTAACATTTGAACGCTGGGGCGATATAAATAAAGTAAACAAGCCGATCTTCGTTACATTTGATGACGGTATGAAAAATAATATGAATGCATTTCGCATTTTACAAAAACTAAAAGACGATACGTTTAAACCAGCGGCAACAGAATATATGATTGTTGATAACGTTGATGTAGAAGGCGCTCTTTCTACATCTGAAATAAAAGAAATGGTTGATTCCGGCATTTTCTCTGTACAATCTCACACAGCAACACACGCAGACTTGCCGAAAATTACAAACTATGAAGAAGAGTTAAAAGGATCAAAAGAAAAACTAGAAAAAATAACAGGTAAGCCTGTTATCGCAATTGCTTATCCATTCGGTCATGTAGACGATAAAGTTGTCGCAGAAACAAAAAAGTACTATCAATTTGCAACGACAACGAAGCCTGGACAATTCATTACAAAAGGTGAACCGGATGAGTTGTTAAAAATGAAACGCGTTCGTATACACCATACAACTACAGTTGAACAGCTTGCTTCTTCAATTAAATAAATGTGAGAGCTCAATACATTTTGAGCTCTCTTTTTACGTTATACTTATATATATTTTTTGAATTTTCTTGTATTATATATAGTAAGAAATCTTTCAAACTAAAGGAGATTATACATATGTCATTTGAACAAACGTTAGAGAAATATGCTGCCCTTGCAGTTAATGTTGGTGTTAATATTCAGCCTGGACAAACTTTATCAATTAGCGCACCTCTAGAAGCTGTACAATTTGTACGCCTAGTTACAGAAAAAGCATATAAATCTGGTGCAAAACACGTATATGTTGATTGGAATGATGAGACGTTAACACGCTTAAAGTTCGATCTAGCTCCTGAAGAAGCTTTCTCTGAATTCCCTTCTTGGAAAGCACATGCTCGTGAAGAATTAGCAAAAGAAGGTGCTGCATTTATGTCTATTTATGCAGAAAACCCTGATTTATTAAAAGGCGTAGAACCAACGCGCATCGCAACAGCTCATAAAGTAGCTGGTGAAGCAATGAAAGTATACCGTGATTACGTACAAGCAGATAAAGTAAGCTGGTGTGTAATTTCTGTTCCTACGAAAGAATGGGCTGCGAAAGTATTCCCTGATGTAGCACCAGAAGAACAAGAAACAAAACTATGGGATGCTATTTTCAAAGCTACTCGTGCTGATTTAGAGAATCCTGTGGAAGCATGGAAAGAGCATGACGAAACGCTACATACAAAAGTTGATTACTTAAACGAAAAACATTATAAAGCTCTTCACTATACAGGTCCTGGAACAGATTTAACGATCGAACTTCCAGAAAAGCATGTATGGGCTGGTGCTGGTAGCCTAAATGAAAAGAACGTACCATTTATGGCTAACATTCCAACTGAAGAAGTATTTACAATGCCACTTAAAACAGGTGTAAACGGCCAAGTGTCTAGCACAAAACCGTTAGCATTTGCAGGTAACATTATCGATAACTTTACATTAACATTTGAAAATGGACGTATCGTAGACTATAAAGCTGAAGCTGGTGAAGAAGCTTTAAAACATTTAGTAGAAACAGATGAAGGTTCTCACTTCTTAGGAGAAGTAGCTTTAGTACCTCATAACTCACCAATTTCAAACACAAATATTTTATTCTACAATACGCTATTTGACGAAAATGCATCTTGCCACCTTGCAATCGGAAATGCTTATGCATTTAACTTAGTTGGCGGAAAAACAATGTCTAAAGAAGAACTTGCTGAAAATGGTGCAAACGCTAGTATTACACACGAAGACTTCATGATTGGCTCAGCTGAGCTTGATATCGACGGTATTACAGCTGATGGAAGACATGAGCCTATCTTCCGTAAAGGTAACTGGGCATTTTAAATTAACCAAACTAAAAAACACATTGGATGATCCAATGTGTTTTTTAGTTGTTCGGCTTCAATTCAAATTTTATCGTTCTATTCTCATGTGTAAACTCAGGCCTATACGTAGCAATATACGTAGTTTCTTTATTTACATCAAATAGCATGATGTCTTGGATTTTTTCATCTGGTGCTACCTTTTTACTAATGAAGCTATCATATTTATATTCTTTAAATTTTGTACCTTTCTTATCTGTAATCTCAAATTCGTAAAATGCAAAAGGTATTTCCTTTTTACTATTATTTTTCACTGTGAAAACAATCCCTAAAATATCATCTTTCTTTTTATCTATAGTGTAATCTGGATATCCTAATTGAACTGAATCGAGAGTTACTTGCAAACCATCTACATCTACTGTCTCACCTATTTTATAAATTTTTTCTTGAACGTTCTCTTGTTTACTTTCATTACTATTTTTAGTGTCCGCACAAGCACTTAAACTAAAAGCTATACCACAAATTAAAACAATTTGACTCACCTTTTTTAACATACTCTTTCCTCCACATAAGACAACATTTCATATGTATCATAACAAAACCCTCGGCTTCCCCTTGTCATATTTTGTCATATAAAATATTAAACAAAAGAAAAAGGCCATCTTTTACAAAAGATAGCCTTTCATGATGCCGATGACACTTTAAGTCCAATTACCCCTAAAACAATAAAGAGAATACAAAATGCTTGGAATAAGCTAATATGCTCTTTAAAGAAGTACACACTAATGATTGTAATAAGGAGTGTTCCTACACCAGACCAAATTGCATAAGCAATGCTTAAATGAATCTTTTTAACAACGATGGCAAACACGCTGAAACAAATACCATAGAATACGAAAATAAGTACACTTGGAACAAGCTTTGTTAAGCCGTTCGATAATTTCATCGCAATTGTTCCAGCTACTTCAAAAATAATTGTTACGAGTAATAATAGCCAATATACCATACTAGAATCTCCTTCTCTGTTACCTTATCGAGATTCTAGTATACTACTTATAGTCCTAATGAAATATATTTAATTTCTAAATATTCCTCGATACCGAAATGGCCTCCTTCACGGCCGATACCACTTTCTTTAAAGCCACCAAATGGCGCTTGTGCAACTGATGGAAGTCCATCATTTAAACCGATAATACCATACTCTAACGCCTCGCTAATTTGGAATGCTTGGCTAATGTCTTTTGTGAAAATATACGCAGCTAAACCGTATGGTGTATTATTCGCTCGCTCGATTACTTCTTCAACTGTTTTAAATTTCGCAACCGGTGCAACTGGTCCGAATGTTTCTTCATTCATGCAAAGCATTGTATCATTCGCCAATCCAATTACAGTTGGTTGAATGAAATGTCCATCTAATTCTGCAATTTTGTGGCCACCATATAAAACTTCGCCACCTTTTTGAATTGCATCTTCAATATGTTCTTGCACTTTTGAAATTGCATTTGCATCAATAAGTGGTCCTACAGTTGTTCCTTCGCCGAATCCGTCTCCCACTTTAAGCTGACCTACAGCTTTTTGGAACTTTCCTGCAAATTCTTCGTACACTCCTTCTTGGACAAATACTCGGTTCGTACATATACACGTCTGTCCTGCGTTACGGAATTTCGAACCAATTACCGCTTCTACAGCCTTATCTAAATCAGCATCATTCATAACAATAAATGGTGCATGACCACCTAACTCAAGCGAAACCTTTTTCATCGTTTGCGCAGCACTAGCCATTAATTCTTTCCCAATTTCAGTTGATCCTGTAAAGGAAACTTTTCGAACGCGATCATCTTCCATCCACGTATCAGCAATTGCTTTTGCACTACCTGTTACAATATTTATTACACCTTTTGGAATATCTGCTTCATGTGCTAATTCAGCTAACTTTAATGCAGTTAATGGTGTTTGACTCGCTGGTTTCACAACCGCTGTACAGCCCGCTGCAAGCGCTGGAGCTACCTTTCTCGTGATCATAGCAGCTGGGAAGTTCCACGGTGTAATAGCCGCCATTACTCCAACTGGTTGTTTCATTACTAGAATGCGTTTATCTGGATGAGAAGCTGGAATCATTTCACCGTATATTCTCTTTCCTTCTTCTGCATACCACTCAACAAAACTATTTGCATAATTCACTTCACCAAGTGCTTCCGCAAATGGTTTCCCTTGTTCTCTCGTCATAATCGCTGCAATCTCTTCTTTATTTTCATCAATAAGTGTAAACCACTTTTTTAACTTTGCTGCACGATCTGCTGCTGTTAATTTTGACCATGATTTAAAGGCTTCCTGTGCAGCGTCAACAGCTTGCTTTGCCTCTGTTACTCCGCCTCTAGGTACAGTTGCAAATACTTCTTGTGTTGCTGGATTGTTAATTTCAATTTGTTCTTGTAACGTAATCCACTCGCCATTTATATACATTGCCTTTTTATCTAAGTTTACGAACGTCGCTTTTTTATCCAATGTTTTCTTCCTCCTCTATGAACTTCTTAATCTTCCTAGTGGCAGCAGATTGACTTATTTGCAAAAACTCAGCCACTTTATAACTTGATCCATACGTTTTATACGCTTTAAGAATAATATTTCTCTCTACCTCTTCCAGCATTCTATATAGACTTTGCCCAGATTGTTCAACTGTGGCCTCTTGCATAGATAGTGGCAAATCTTCTACCGTTACAAAATCATCTGCAGTGATAACAATTCTTTCAATTACATTCTCTATTTCCCTATTGTTTCCTTCCCATGGATATCCGACAAACATTTGTAACGTACTAGGAGCTAGCTTCACGTCACGTCCGTACTTTTTATTAAAATGATGTAAATAATGATAGACTAGCGGCAATATATCTTCTGTCCGCTCACGAAGTGGAGGAATTGAAATTGGTATTACATTTAGGCGGTAATACAAGTCCTTCCTAAATGTCCCCTCCTTTACCATTTCGCTTAAGTCCCTATTCGTGGCCGCGACTATACGAACATCTACTTTTTTTAAATCTCTTCCTCCTACCGGCCGAAATGTTTTCTCCTGTAATACTTGTAGAAGTTTTGACTGAATTTCAAGCGGCATTTCACCAATTTCATCTAAGAAAAGAGTTCCTTTATGCGCTGATTCTAAAAGCCCCTTTTTCCCTTCACGATTTGCACCTGTAAAAGACCCACCTGAATATCCAAAAAGCTCAGATTCAATTAAATTCGTCGGCAATGCCGCACAATTAATTTCATAAAAGCTTTCATTTTTCCGGTGACTCACCTCATGCAAATGGCGTACTAACCGGCTTTTTCCTACTCCCGTCTCACCTAGTACGAGAACCGTACTATCCACCACAGAAACCTTTTTGATTGTTTCGACTATTTTTTGCATAGCGATGCTTTTAAAAATAAGTCCTTCATGTTCATACGTTTCTCTTAATTCTTTTTTATATGTCTTTAACTGATTATCCATTTCCTCTACCTTTTTGCGTAATTGGTAGAGTTCGGTAAGATCTCGGGAATAACTAATAACTCGTCTTAAATTACCTTGTTCATCAAATACTGGCCTTGTACGAACATGTAAATATTCTCCTGATTTCGTTGTTTGAACGAGTTCTACAGGCCTTTTCTTTTCAATTACTTCTAACGTTGCAGATGGATAAAAAATCCCTTCTTTTTGTAACTCTTGTACATGCTTTCCTACTAATTCCTTAGCAGAGAGCTGGTAATGTCTTTCACACATGCTATTTACACGTACAACGATTCCTTTATCATCCGTAACAAAAATTTCGTCAAATGCATATTCAAATACATCTTGTAAATCCATCAACACTCGTTCCTTTTCTGCAACCATCCTAGCCACTCCCTATTTCATATCCATCGATTCACTTTACTACCTTTATTATAAAGTGAATTTTCTGCATTTTATATAGAGTAAGCTAGAATGTTTTCAATTTGTTATTTATACAAATCTATTTATATTTTTCAGCACATAATTCGCTGCCTTGAAAAATACAGAATGCGATCGCAACCATACCTTCACTTTGTTTTAGCTTGGCACGGGGCAGGAAAAGGGGCTGATCGATTCTATGCATAGTCAGACGCCCTCTTCTGCCTAAAAAGAAAAGCTTTATACCCTTTTTTAAGTTATCTCAATTCTTTATACACGAGCGATATTTGCTTGCTCATAACAAGCTTGCAATGATTCTTCAATTATTGTTAAACCTTCCTCAAGTTGCTCATCTGTAATAACTAATGGCATTAACACACGGATAACATTTCCATATGTTCCTGCTGATAATAGAAGAAGCCCACGTTTATTTGCTTCTGCACATAAATTAGAAGTCAATACTTTATCTGGTGCCTTCGTCTTGCGATCTTGAACAAGCTCAAATGCACACATCGCTCCTAAGCCTCGTACATTACCGATACAATTATATTTATTTTTCATCTCTTCAAATCGATTCATTACTACTTTTCCGAGTTCAAGAGCTCTATCATTTAATTTTTCCTTTTCTATTACATCAAGAACAGCTAATGCTGCAGCGCAACCTAATGGACTTCCAGCATATGTTCCTCCTAATTCTCCTGGCGCAGACTCATTCATAATTTCTTTACGCCCAATTACACCACTAATCGGTACGCCGGCGCCTAATGATTTTGATACCGTAATTAAATCTGGAACGACATCATAATGATCAATGGCAAAGTATTTTCCTGTACGACTAAAACCAGTTTGAATTTCATCCGCTACAAATAAGATGCCGTGTTCTGAACAAATGCGGCGAACTTCTTGAACAAACTTCTTACTTGGAACGATAAATCCACCTTCTCCTTGAACTGGCTCCATTACGACAGCTGCGATTGTTTCTGGTGCTACTTCTGATATAAAGAAATTCTTAAACTCTTCAATGATAAAATCATCATACTGC
This sequence comes from Bacillus sp. H1a, assembly GCF_000633475.1. NCBI lineage: Bacteria > Bacillati > Bacillota > Bacilli > Caryophanales > Bacillaceae > Bacillus > Bacillus sp. H1a. Next base: position 26,957 of record NZ_AYMH01000089.1, read on the forward strand.
TCTTCTGTTAATCCTTCTGGACGGCGGTATTCATATGGGAATGGCGCTTTATATACTTCTGGAGCAAATGGGCCAAATCCAAATTTATATGGTTTTACTTTACTCGTCATCGTCATTGTCATTAATGTACGGCCGTGAAACCCTTTAGAAAATGCGATAATACCAGGTCGTTTCGTATATTTACGAGCGATTTTTACCGCATTTTCGACCGCTTCGGCACCACTGTTTAAAAACAATACTTGTTTATCAAAGCTCCCCGGTGCTAATGCTGCAAGCTTCTCCGCCAATTCAATATACGGCTCATACATCATTACATTGAAACCAGTGTGAATATATTGATCTACTTGTTTATGAAGCGCTTCTTTAACAGCAGGATGACAATGCCCTACATTAATTGTCCCAATTGCTCCAGCGAAATCAATGAACTGATTTCCATCCACATCTGTTACAAGTGCGCCATTTGCAGACTGTACAAATGTTGGAATTCCATTACTTACCCCTTTTGGCACTATATTTTGGCGGCGTTCTAATAAAGATGCTGCTTTCGGTCCTGGAATTTGTTCATTTACTTTAGCAAATTTTTTTGTGTTCATTGCGTACCCCATCCTTTTCTATACAATGTTTTCTCTTTTTATTGCAAGATGTGTGCCAACTCACCCTATCTAGTGTTCATCCCCATTCTCTTAATATCTTTGCATAAAAATAAGTCTATAAAGACT
>NZ_AYMH01000090.1:0-13833 GCF_000633475.1 Bacillus sp. H1a
GGTGGTTGAGTTCCTGGTGGTAATTGTGGATGAGGTACTGATCCTATTGGTGGTAGATGAGTTCCTGGTGGTTGGGTTCCTGGTGGTAATTGTGGATGAGGTACTGATCCTATTGGTGGTAGATGAGTTCCTGGTGGTTGGGTTCCTGGTGGTAATTGTGGATGAGGTACTGATCCTATTGGTGGTAGATGAGTTCCTGGTGTTGGAGTTCCTGATGGTAATTGTGGATGAAACCCTCCCAGTATCTGTTGAGTCATTGTTGAAGATCCTTGTCCTTGTGGATGAGGATGATAACTTCCCCAAGAAAAGGGCCTTTCTAGTTCTATGAATTCATTCAAATTAGATCAATCCTTTTTATTAAATTTAGTTAATTCAACCATATATTTTACCTTATGTGATAATTTTTTTTGGGGGTGTGCTAATGCCTAGAAATATAAGCCTAACAAAAAAAAGACACTCATTATGAAGTGATTCCTGTAAAGTAGATAGTATTCAAAAGCACAACTAAAGATATTGATAATGAATAAGTTTAATCTAAGCATCCATTCGGGTGCTTTTTATTTTGGAGGAGGAGTGAGAATAGATGGATGGTGTATATGAACAGAAGGCTGAATCTAAAAGTGTAACAGAATTATTATCTAAGTTCTCAACTGAGGAACTAATTGAAGCCTTAAAGCTAAAGCAAGATGTACAAGTCAATGATACAACAGAAGAAACATGGGCTATTAAATATGATTTAACTAAAGTAAAGAAGTATTGTTTGCTTATTAACGATTGTAATCCAGCTTACATTGAGAGCTATAAAAGAATCTTAGAGGTCGAACAACGCATATATGCTGGTGGTTGTTGTGATTAAAGAATACAAAACCAAACAACAGAAGCGTAAGTTCTATGACAGTGGTGAGTGGAAGAGTATACGAGAACAAGTGAAGAAGCGTGACAACTATGAATGCCAAGAGTGTAAACGAAACAGTCGAGTTCAAACTGACACCAATGAGTACAGTGATAGTGCAAAGCGTAAGAAGATTCAACTCGTTGTCCATCATATAAAAGAACTTGAACATCATCCAACACTTGCATTAGAAATAGATAATCTTAAAACAGTTTGTGTAAATTGCCATAACAAAGAACATGGAAGAGTTTACGAAAAGAAACAAAATAAATGGGAACATGATGAAAAGTGGTAAAAAGGATTCAATATAAACACCCCCCGGTTCGAGGATTGGGCTTTTTTTCGTCTAAGGGGCACCGGAGGAGGGGCTCGATTTTCTAAATTTATAAGCAAATTCGCGCGTTATATCAAATTGTAAAATGATGTAAGTCAGAAGGGAGGGGATGTTGTGGCTAGAGTTAAGCGTGAAACAATGAGAAAAAGAATTGAAAAGGATTTAATGAATCAATTAAAAGAAAAAAAGACTGTAGGTAATCACTATGTAGACTTAATTCAAGACTATTTATCATTGTGGGATTTAAAATGTGTCCTTTTTGATGACATAGAGGCAATAGGAATAAAAGTATCCTGGCATGCACGGTCCAAAATCCAATCCTTCTATTACTGATTTACATAAAACCAATGATCGAATGATAAAGATTTTAGATGCACTTGGCTTGGAAGCATCGGCTGAAGAAAAGAAAGCACCTTCAAAACCTAAGCGCTCTGTGAAAGACTTGACATGATTCAGAATCAATATGTTACTGAATATATCGAAATGTATCGGGCAGGGAAAATCAAGCTGAATAAAGAGCGCATAATGCTAATTGAGTACCTGGAGAAATATATATTAACTCGTGATGATTTATATTTTGATACTGATATGCATGAAGATTATATAAAATTCACAGAGAAATTTTATTTTGAATTACAGCCATTTCAAAGGTTCGCAACCGCATTTGTATTTCTATTTTATAAAGAAGATGATTCTATCTTTTATGAACAATTTCTTTATATGATGTCGCGTGGTGGTGGTAAAAATGGTCTAATTTCATCATTATGCCATTTCTTTATTAGCCCATTACATGGAATAGATCGCTACAATGTTTCAATTGTGGCCAACAATTAAAAACAAGCAAAAGTATCATTTCGTGAAGTATATGATGCTATTAAAAGTAATGAAATATTAGAAGATATGTTTTATCGTACCAAAGTTGAAATTACAGGTAATGATACAGAAAACATTATGCAATATCACACATCTAACGCAAGTTCTAAAGATGGACTTCGCGACGGATGTGTTATTTATGATGAAATACATCAATATGAAAATTTTGATGTAGTTAACGTATTCTCTAGTGGACTTGGAAAAGTGCCGAATGCTAGAGAATTTTTTATTGGAACAGATGGTTTTGTTCGTGATGGATTCTTAGACAAGATGAAAGAACGAGCAATGAACATTCTTAAAGGTAAAGAGTTAGATGATCCATTGTTTCCTTTTATCTGTAAGATTGATGATCCAGAGGAAATTGACAATCCTGATATGTGGGAAAAAGCGAATCCTATGTTTAGTGAACCGAGAAGTCCCTAAGCAAAAGGATTATTTAAAAAGGTACTAACTCAATATAAACAATTAGCAAATTGAGAAGCGAATGAATCGTGTTGAGGGTGATCCAATCCTTACAACAAACGATATAGAAACTCACTATGGTTGGATTGCAGATGATGAAAGCACTCCAGAGTGTTTCGTTACAAAAGAAAGAAATGCCGCTGAAATATATTCTTCAATAGCAATTTCAATACAAGCATTTCAAGATGAAAAACGAGCTAAAGATGCTGAAATTCAAGAATTAAAAGAAGAAAATAAACAACTAAAGGAGCAAGTTGCGACGAATACAAACGAAATATCTGTATTAAAAGAGTTAGTTCAAAAATTAATAAACGAGAAACCAGAGCAGCCATAAGCTGGTCTTTTTTATTTTGTATAAAATACGGCTTTTATTATAAAGAAGAAATATAAAATCATGATAAAATATCCTTAGATGTAAATTTTAGGAGGGGACAAATTGGGTATTTTCTATCATGTTTCATCTATTAAGTTAGATAAAGGAACAATATTAGAACCAAGGTATGGCGATACAATAAATACTCATAGGTATTTTAGGGATACTTATTCTAGGTTTTCACAATATTTGAAAGAAAGTATATTTGAGGATGTTAGAACCAATAAATTCTCTTCGTCCCCATCGCGTGTTAAATCGATATATTTATGGCAGGATTTAGAAAATGCAATGAAATATAAAAACAAATATAACAAAAGTTTTATTTACGAGGTAGTACTTGAAGAACCAAACCTTGCTAAAGAATTTGATATGAGTTGGATGGACTTAACAGACTTTCAATATTACGATTCAATAAAAAAAATAGCTGACTACTATTATAGCGGCAAGAGTGTTAATGAGGGTTCAGTTAACTGGGGATTTTATGAAGATAGCGGAGCTAAATTAGAACCTATTTGGGAAACGTTGTATGAAGGGAAAGCAACTGTAAAACGCTTGGTGTCAGGCAAGAATTGTAGATATCATTTCTAAGAGAGACTATCGTCAGTCTCTCTTTTTATTTTGAAAGGAGCTGAACCAATGCAAGAAATTCAAGATTTAAAACAAGAAATCCAACAAATCAAATTAGAGCAAAAAGATATAAAGAATGATATCCGCAACTTAGAATCTCGTACTTTAGGCAATGAAAAAGACATTATCAATATCAATAAACAGTTAGATAAGATCAGCGCGAACACTACCTGGATTTTAAGACTTATTGTTGGTGGAATCGTCGGAGCTATTATTACGTTGCTATTGAAAGGAGGTGGCATGTAATGTTTGAAATTACTGTAATGATTGGAATTGTTGTTGGTCTTTCACAGATTGCGAAAACAATTGGATTACAAACAAAATACGTTCCGTTATTAAATTTAACGCTTGGCATTGTGCTAGGCGTTTTATTTTTGGGCGGAGATATTAAAGCAAATGTGTTTCAAGGAATCATCATTGGACTATCAGCAAGTGGATTATTTGACCACACAAAAATTATGAAAAAGGATGTTGATGCTAAATGAAAAAGACAATGAAACATGTTACCTCATTACTTATGATTCTAGTACTTGCTGGTTCTTTTACTACAAGTGCTTTTGCTGATAGAACGCTTATTATTCCAGATTTACCAAAACAACCATATCGTTATGGTGTAGGTGCTTATGAAGGCGTTGTAGCTCATTCAACGGCAACTCCAGAAGCTCCGGCTATCAATATTCAAAAATATGAGTCTCGTACATGGAGAAATGCATTCGTTCATTATGCAGTAGATTGGAATGAAACAATCCAAATTGCTGATACAAAGTACATTGCTTATGGTGGTGGACCAGGAGCAAATAAACGCTTTGTACATGTTGAACTTTGTGAAACAGCAGATTACGATAAATTCAAACGCAGGTATGATAAATATGTAAAGCTACTTGCTAAAATTCTTCGTGACCGTGGGTTATCTGTAGAAAAAGGTTTATGGACTCACTACGATGTAACGAAATACCTTGGTGGAACAGATCATGAAGATCCACTTGATTACTTACGTAGTCATGGTGTTTCAGAAGCTCAATTTCGTGCTGATGTGCAACGTGCATACAATAATTCTAGTGTGGAAGTTTCAGTTCCTGAAAAGCCATCTAAACCAGAAGAAGTACCAACAGCTGTAACAGATGGTATTGCTTATATTGAAGGATACAACGTTAATTTACGTAAAGGACCAGGTACAAGCTATTCTAAGATTCGTCAGTTAAATAAACCAGAATCATATATTGTGTGGGGCGAAAAGGATGTTTGGTTAAATCTTGGCGGAGAGCAATGGATTAAGAATGATTCAACTTACGTTAAGTTTAGTAAGAAAATTACAGTGGATTCTTCAATTGTAGGGAAGCGCGTTGTTTCAAAAGTTAACAATTCACGTTTCTATGATTCTCCATCTTGGCAAGATAAAGATGTTGCTGGCTCTGTAGATGCAGGTTTAGGATTCGCGATTGATGCGAAAGTAAGTGTAAACGGCTCACTGCAATACAAAGTACACAATAGTAAAGGTAAAACATACTATGTTACTGTAAATGAAGCCTATGTAAACGTCTATTAACCTAGCAACAGCATGACGAAGAAACCGATTCCCACTAAAGAGTCGGTTTCTTACAATTATTATGTCAAACGTGTAATGCTGATACATATTATACGATAAACTCGAAATATTCCGGGAAATCAATGTTATTCATATTTTCTATACCACCATTTTCTTCTATGTGAGCATATATTTTGTGAATGCATTTATATAATAAGGAAATATGTTTCTCAGGCATATCATCTAGTAAAATAAATGCTTCCACACGGTTAGTTGCATTCTTTGCAACTTTAAAATTCCATCTACTATAAAGCTCTGGATTTAACATACAAGATTCAGTATCTGGACCGAAACTGTAAATCACATTTTCTTTATCCTCATTTTCTTTCATTATTGCTATTAGTGGATATCTCCCCATTGTTCTCAACACTCCTTAATCAAAAACTTTATCAATAGGAACTTTTAAATGCTCATCAAAAGGTATCATTGGCTCAGTTTCAGGTGAATCCCATGACCGTCCTGAATCAACTGTCTTACGATGTGCTGTTACATAATCAGTTTTAAAAATTCCTCTAAAGAATCCGCTATTTTTGTAGAACCCGAGTAAATAGGACATTGGCCTAATTCATTTTCTTCTTTGAATTTAATTGTTAAAAAATTTAATTCTGTTACTTCAAAAAAAACCAGCGATTCTTCATCATCAACACCATCTATATTGGGGTTGTATTCATAAATATCTTCCCTTAAACGAAAATCAGAAACCGAAAATGGGTCCATAAATCTATTAAAAAAGAACCTATCTGATGCTTCTAAAAAACCATAACCAATTTCCTTGTAAAAATCTTTTAATTCTTTAGGGAATTTCAATTTTAACAACTCTTCTGCCTCTTCTATTTCCTCACTTTTTAAAGGATAGAAAATAGGTGTTTGATCAGCTTTTACACTTTCATTAGCTACAACATACTTTTTCAAAAAATCAAACATAGCTTTTGTTACCTCCGTTAATTACTTTTTAAAAATTTCTCTTGAGATACTGTCCTTAGCGTGTATACCACCTTGATGTTCATCAGGGTATTTAGCTGGGTGCATATTCCACCATTCATGTTCTCCACCATGTGCATTTTTCAATAAAATGATGTGCATCAAATGGCTTATCAATTCTCCGTGATACTTTACCTCTTTTCGAAATAACTTCCTCCGTATATGTAGGCTATGTTTGGCCTGTTTCCTTTTCCCATTCAGCTATCAGCTTATTTTTTAAGGAAGGATATTTTCCGCACATAAGTACCCAAATGGGAACATAATCATTATATAAGAAGGGATGTGTGTATTATCTTATCAAAAAAAGTGCTAACAAGTTTGCAAACGAACTTGCTAACACCAATACGAAATAGACATAAAATATCGCTGATTTTTCATCTTCAATAATAGCCATAATCAATTAGAACACACTAATCAGAAGTACTCATAAAATCATTAGCAATACATATCATATTATTGGAAAAGATATTGATGTTATAGGAAGTGAAAAGCTGAGCATTCTATTAAAAAGGATGTTCTTTTTTTGAAAGCAAATTATAAATAAAAATAGGATGAATATTTTTAGACTTATTATCTACTAGATTATAAAGTTAACTTGGGGGAGAATATATGAAGGTTATCTTTAAGAGAGAAGGCGGAGGGAAAATATTTGAATCATCAGATGAAAATATAAGCGATCTATTAGCTGTATTAAAAGAAACAAAAGGGATTAAGATTGGGATGGTTGAGTATAAAGTATTAGAATATAAATTGGAATATTATCGGCATCCGAAAAAAGGAGAAACAGAGAGGGAGTTACATATTATAATGCAGCCTATACATATTAATTAATTGGTAGTGACAATAGTCGATTATATACCTTGTAGAGTAATATATACAGATTGGATTTAATGAATTTTAATAAAATTATGTATGAAAAAAGAGCGCCAAAAGCGCTTCTTTTTCATAGTAAACTATGAGGAATAAGGTGTTTTACATCATATGCTTTTTAAGTTTTGTAAGTTTGTTAATAATAAAAGTATATGCTTAAGTTGTTGGGTTGATGATGAAGATAAGGAAAAAGTAGGGGGATTGAAATTAAAAATAAATCATTTTGATATAGATGAAATTTGTATTCCAGAAAGAACGTTAGTCAGGATAGAAAAGTAAAGTTAGAAATATATTTTATTAGAAAAAAGCGACTTCACTTAAGGTGGAGTCGTTTTTGTAGTTGCTACACGTATTTTGTCTGGCGATAGGAAGTGTAAAAAACTTAATTGGTCAGGGTGAATAATCATTGGGAATGGACAAACTATATTGATTTAAGTTTCATTTTGTTAAAAAAATATGCATGTTCCTCTTTCTTAAGAACATTAGTTCGTGTATGATTAGAACAAGTGTTCTTCAGTTAAGGAGTCATAATTAATACCTACAATTCATGAATAATTGTAAGTTTGAACACTACTTATAAATAAGAGATGGACAGAGTGTATTTAAAAGTGAAATTTCTTTTTATATAGAATCGATAGATATAAAAAATCGAGGGGATAAAGAAAATGAATCAAGTAAAGATGCAGAAAAAAGGAAGAGAGTGGGTTCCGTTTACAGTAATGTCGGAACAATTGTTTAGTATGCGAGAGGGGATTAGAGAGAAATTAAGAGTAAAGAGACCGATATTAACGAATGAAGCGAAAGAGAGAATTTCTGATAAATTGTTAACTTCATTATTGTCTGAAGAAGAGATGTTAGTGACATATTTTGAAGAAGGGTACATACTTACAAGTTATATGACAGTGGTTCATATAAATCCAATTCAGCAGGATGTAGTTTGTACAGATGCTTTTTATAAAACGTATGTATTTTCTATTGTGGACATAATTGATGTAACATAAAAGAAGCTGGATTTTGAAATTTAGCTTCTTTTATTTTTCTTAGTAGAGATGAATAAGGAAGTAGCCACATGAAAAAGCAGCTAGATACAAGCTAGCTGCTTAGCCCCAGGGAAAGGGAGAAAGAGATTGATTGGTACTCAAAAAATCAACGATAGCTGTTTAACAGCCTGTGTATAGTATGGACAAATCTAAATATGTTATACAAAAAAGATTGAAGAATTGTTTAGGCCGTACCAACTTGGTTTTGATCTGCAAGGTCAGAATCGAATGTATTCGTTGCACTAACACCACTAAAAGTATTAACTACAAAACCAACGTTAGATGCGCCAGAGCCGTTATAAGCTTTCGTATTCTCTTTTGGAGAAACATTGTAGAAATCACCTAAGTTGAAAGATCCGTTACTATTTTGTACAACTAAATTGCCTACAACTGAGGGCATGATTTTCACCTACTTTTTAAGTAATTGTTAACACTACTATATGATGTTATAGTCCAAAGGGTTCATTTAACAAATGTTACGGAGTAGAAAAACGTTTGAGGCTTTGTTTAATCAACTTATCAAAAAGTATGTTAAAATTAACGCAGAGTTGAACATTAAAAAGAATAAATTTGTATAATTGATATATACGAAAAAAGAAGGATGCAAAATGTTATGAATAATGTTATGAAAAAAGTAGATTTAACAGATGCAAAATCAAGTAACCTTGTTGCACTTATTTATAGTAATGATGTTACATTGGTTGAAAAAGCATTTTGTCCTAATGAAATAAAATTAAAGTTAAATGAAATAGCAATTTTATCGGCAATTAAAACAGCACATATTACGAAAGTATCTATAAGGAAAGAACTCGAAGTGATTTTTCATGATACCGGTGTTTTGTTAGTAAAACACAACGCGGATAATAATAGTAGTCAGTCTATAACAATGCATTTTGAACAATTTAAAAAGTTGCAAAATGAAATTGAGAATTTACATAAAAGTATGCAATTAGACTAAATGAAAATTTTTCGATAGGGTAGGTTATATTAAGTTAAAAAAGTGGATTGGAAAATATTTAGATGAATCGAACTGTAAACATAAATATAGCTTCATTGGGATGCAGGATAATGAAGATTATAAAAATGGTAAATTGGGTGTAGCCTATATTTATCGTTGTGAGAAATGTGGGAAAGCGAAAATAAAATTTAAAAATAATAATGATATAAACATTGATTTTTTTGATTGATAAACAAAAAGAGAAACTAAAAAAAGTAAAATAGTATTCCCAGTTTTGAAGGACAAGCATATATTAAAGTATATAAGAAGCATTTGCTAATTACATCTTCATCGAAAAACTCCTTGCCAAAAAAGAGCGCCTGAAAGGTGCTCTTTTTGTATCATCCTGCTATTTGTGGGCAGTAAGACTTCTACCTCAAAATTTGGCGGAAGCAAAGAAGTTAGGTAGGAGTCGGTCTGCCGGTAAAAGTCCGATTGGTGAGGGCTAATAATCAGCGGGGATGGGCAAAAACTCCACTGATTAAAGTTTCACTATAGTAGCACCTTATGTGATGCACAAAATTACATATGAAAAATAAAATAATGAATTAAAGGTGATATTTACTTATTTTAATTGCACAAGAAAATTTTATTATAGGTGATGGGAAATGAATCCACGCGGTTTAGAATTGACAGGGGCATGGTTTCAAGTAGGAGGAAATCTTACGGCAGCTATTGGAACAACAAGAGGATTTATAGGAGAAGAAAAGATTGAATCGGATCTGGTTATTGTAGGGAGTTCATTACAAGCCCTCGGCTATATATTACAAATTGTAGCATATATTAATACAAAAGATGAAGGTAAACGAGGGAATCAAGATGAACGTATGGATAATAAAAGTAAAGAGTTAGAGGAAACGGGGATTGAGCTATTAGCTTTAGGTAATATTTCAAATGTAATAGGAACGTATTTTAATGTAAATGAACAAACGCAAGAAAATGATTATCTTATAATTACAGGGAACAGTTTACAATCGATTGGAGCTTTTTTAGGAGTAGAAGCAGCCCTGCGTGAGGTGAATGGAATTCAGCGAGTCATTGTACTAGGGAATTCTATGCAAAGTTTAGGAGCGGGATTACAAGCGTATCAAGGTATTTACAATATATCAAAAGAGGAAAGGGATAATGAAGACATCGGTAAAGATAAAGAGAATCAGCGCATAATAGGACTTATTGGTATTTGGATACAAGCAATAGGAACTGTTATTTCAGCAATTGGATTAACCGAAATAATAGAAGAAGAAAGATTAGAATCTAAGAAAAGACGTTGAGATACTTATTTCATTGTAGTTTGGAGTATTTCAATTTTATAAGTGGGACAAGATTGATGTGATAATTCTTTTTGTAGGCTTTTTCATATGGGTGTAGAATATGTAAATAGAAGAAAAGGTGAATATTGCTACTGTATGTTAGTGAATGGTTTCTCATCTATTTGTACTTATATATCTGATATTCGTAATAACGAATTCTAATTTGTACTTGTGGAAATAAAATGATTTTGTAGGTTTGAAAGTGTAGGAAATGAATGGGTGAAAATTGAAAAATAAACATTAAGGGGGTTTTTAAGGCATGATGTACTTATTGGCAATTCTTCTTCCGCCGGTAGCTGTTTTATTGTGCGGAAAGCCGTTTCAAGCGATTATTAATTTCATTTTAACCCTAATATTCTGGGTTCCAGGAGCTATACACGCAGTTCTTGTTGTACATGATAAAAAAGCCGATCGCCGCCTAAAAAGACAAATTCAGGCGTATGATGAAATTAATAAGAGAAATAGAAGGTAAATGGATATTGAAAATATTAAAAAAGAAAGGGGAGTTTTCCTCCTTTCTTTTTTGTATGTTACTCAAGTTTAAATTTTAGTGTAGCGGAAAGAATTTTTAATATAAGTATTATGGTAATAACTTTTAGATTGTGCGTTTAATAAGCCGGTGTAAATGCTTTCTGGTACGTTAAAGAAATCATACATACCATTCTTTAGTTGGATTCTTAAAATCATAGAAAAAGGATTATAGCCAACAGCAACTATATTTTTTGATATAACGGGAGATAATTTCATCATTACGCAACTCCTTACTTTTCATTTAAGGTGTTTTCTTGTAGATAAGGGGATTGTGGTATTGAAATCCTTATAATTAAAGAGGTATTATACTTATATGTAAGATATTAAATGTTCGTTATGCGTAATTATAAGGAAGTTCACACGAAGTACATATAGTTGTGCTATTTTTATTTCACCTTTGATTTATTAATAAGAAAATATTGACCATTTGAAAAAAAGGTATATTATTTATACGAGGTATTAAAATTCACTTCTTACATTCTATGCTTTAAGGGGCAGTATTATTAGAAAAAATAGAGGTGAATATAGTTTGTATAAGAAGTATTCCAAAATTTATAATCTGTGAATTGGGAAAATATTGAATGCTTCTGGTTAAGAGACTTTCTAAATATAAGTATATTTGTGAAGGTGATCTCAATATTTTATGTAAATCAATGGGAGAATTGAAAGGCAGGAGAAAGTAACATGTCAGAAAATTATCGTTCTCGAGAGGAGCGACGACAAGTTCAAAGGAAAAAACAGCCAGCTTCTAAAGAAACAAAACCAAAAGGTAAAACATCGTTTTTTCGTAAGTTTTTAATCAGTTGTTTACTACTTGGTATTGTAGGTTTAGTGGCAGGGGTTGCTACCTTTTTCGTTATGATAAAGGATGCACCAAAACTTGAGAAAGCAAAACTTGTTAATCCGTTATCCTCAAAAATTTATGATAAAGACGGGAATTTGGTATATGAATATGGGAAAGAAAAGCGAACGAATGTTACGTATGATCAAATTCCTAAATTAGTAGAAAATGCATTTTTAGCGACAGAAGATGCACGCTTTTATGAGCATAGCGGGGTAGACTTTAAGGGTACTGCACGTGCGGTTTTAGTTAGTCTTAAAGGAGATTATGGCTCTCAAGGTGGAAGTACGATAACGCAGCAAGTTATTAAAAATTACTTCTTATCGATGGAAAAAACGTCAAAGCGTAAGGTTCAGGAAATATATTTAGCGTATAAGCTAGAACAACAATATTCAAAACATGAAATATTAGAGATGTATTTAAATAAAATTAATTTAGGTAATCGTTCATATGGAATCGCAACAGCAGCACAAAACTACTATGGTAAAGAATTGAAAGATTTAACATTACCAGAAGTTGCGATGCTTGCCGGTTTACCGAAAGCACCGAATAACTATGATCCAACGAAAAAAGAAAATGTTGAAAAGGCAACAGAAAGAAGAAATGTTGTACTAGGATTAATGAATCGACATGGTTATATTACAAAGGCAGAAATGGAAGAAGCATCAAAAGTTCCAGTAACAGATGGGCTTAAGCCTGCAGCTGAACAACAAACAATGCCATATCCTGCATTTATGGATGCGGTTGTGAAAGAAGTAGAAAAAGAATTACCAGATGCTAATATTGGTTCTGACGGTTTAGAAATTTATACAACATTAGACACAAAAGCACAGAAATTGGCCGATAATATTTTAAATACAAATATTATTGATTATCCGAATGAGAATTTCCAAGGTGCTTTCACATTTATGGATACGAAAACAGGAGAAGTTCGTGCTATAGGTAGTGGTCGTGGTGAAAATAAAGCTGTATTTAAAGGACATAATATGGCAATTGAATTAGATCGTGCAGCTGGTTCAACGATGAAGCCAATTTTTGACTATGCTCCTGCAATTGAATATTTAAAATGGGCTACGTACCATCAAATTGATGACTCTCCATTTAAGTATTCAACGGGGCAAGAAGTTCGAAATGCAGACAGAAGTTATTCAGGCCCAATTTCAATGCGTGAAGCATTAAAAATGTCGCGTAATATTCCGGCAATTAAAACTGCAAAAGAAGTGGGAATTAGTAAATCGAAAGACTTCTCTGAGAAATTAGGTATTACATTTAATACAGCACCGACAGAATCTACAGCGATTGGTACAAACGAAGTATCACCAACTGAAATAGCGGGTGCTTATGCGGCATTTGGTAATGATGGTAAGTATACGAAGCCGCATTTTGTTAAGAAAGTAGTTTATCCAGATGGCAAGTCACAAAGTTTTGGACAAAAACCAAAACAAGTTATGGCGGATTCTACAGCATATATGATTACTGATATGCTTCGTTCTGTAGTAACATCAGGTACTGGTACATCGGCAAATGTGGCCTCTTTAGATGTAGCTGGTAAAACAGGTACAACTAACTATTCTTCAAAACAACTAGCACAATATGGAATTCCAGAAAGTGCAACTCGTGATAGTTGGTTTGCAGGATATACACCGCAATATACGATGGCAGTATGGACTGGATATATGAAAGATGGTAAAAATGAGTATATTAGTAGTAAAAATACGAAAATTGCACAATTAATCTTTAAAGAAATGATGAGCGAGATGGCTACAGATAAATCACGCTTTAAAATGCCAAGTAGTGTTATTCAAGAAGGTAGTGAGTTACGTATAAAAGGTGAAAAACGTGATTCATCTCCAAATACGAGCGTACCGGATACAACGGAACAACCAAAACAGGACCAACAGAAAAAAACTGAAGAAGAGAAAAATCAAGAGGAACTAAAGAAACAGGAAGAACTTAAGAAACAAGAAGAGCAAAAGAAGCAAGATGAACTTAAGAAGCAGGAAGAGCAAAAGAAACAAGATGAACAGAATAAGCAAAATGAACAAAACAATGGAAATGGTCAAGGAACTCCAACCCCACCAACTACTGGAGATGGCCAAGGAACTCCAACCCCACCA
>NZ_AYMH01000091.1:0-6557 GCF_000633475.1 Bacillus sp. H1a
GCTGTTTTTCTACAACCAACCGGAAGAAAAAGTATTTGCTTATGTCTCAGTTGATATAAATCCAAGTTTAGAGGTGAGCGTAACAAAGGATCTTCGTGTTATAGATTTGCGAGCTTGTAATGATGATGGAAAGCGTATTTTAAAAGAAATGAAAGGATGGGAAAATAAACATTTGCAAGACGTAATACGTACTATTATAAAGAAAAGTCAAGAGGGTAAGTACTTAACGAATGATAAGCAAGTTATGCTAACAGCTGTTACAAAGGAAAAGTCGCTAGAACCACAGTTGGAAAAGGCTATGCAAGAATTAAAGAAAGAGTATGAGACAAAACATGTTACAGTCGTATATCAAAGCAGTACGATGCAAGTGCGAGAGAATGCCAAGAAAGCAGGAATTGGCACAGGTGTTTATATAAAGCAAGAGAATGAGAAGAAAAAACTGCTTTCTCCTCCTGTACCACCGTCTAATGATGAGGAACATGATGAGGAAATACATTCGCAACCAAAGCCATCTCTTGATGCATCATCTGATTTGTCTTCTGTAAAAGAAAAAAAATACGAGAAGCAAGAGCATAAAGAACAAAAGCATAAAGAACAAAAGCAAACCCAAGAACAGCCGGCCAAGCAAATAAAAGAAAATAATGGACATCAGCAAGAGAACAACGGTAGAGGATCTCAGCAAGGAAATAATGGACATCAGCAGGAGAACAACGGTAGGGGACCTCAGAAAGAAAATAATAGAAATCAGCAAGAAAACAACGGTAGAGGGCCTCAGAAAGAAAATAATGGACATCAGCAAGAGAACAACGGAAGAGGATCTCAGCAAGGAAATAATAGACATCAGCAAGAGAACAACAGTAGGGGATCTCAGAAAGAAAATAATGGACATCAGCAAGAAAGCAATGGTAGAGGGTCTCAGAAAGAAAATAACGGGCCTAAAAATGAGGACAAAAGCATTCCTGCCATACAATATTAAGGGAATGTAAAGAAGAATCCATAGAACATTGAAGATGGGGATTAGTTTCATGTTAGGATTGAAATCATTTTGTACAGCAACTTTACCAAATGATGGGATTCATCTGTAAGTTATTTGGAGTAGTCGTTTAATTTCAAAGCTGAAAGGAAATTATTATTCTATATTCTAAGCTATTTTCGTATCAAAAACCTAGAAGGTATATCTATTAATATAGTTTGCGTTTGTACTTAGAATAAGACGAAAAGGAGTATGTAAAAGATATAATGGAGAAAAAAATTCAACAAGAGAAAGATAAATCAAAACCTGTTTTTTATGATCCTAAAGGAAGAAGGAAAATAGCTTTTAGTTGGTTGCTATGTATCTTAATAGTTAGCGTAAGTATTGTATTTTATTTTTTCTTTCGAAGTATTTTTTCAACACCAGAAATTCCAAATATGAATCCTGCTGTAAAACAAAATACTAAACTTGTACCTATTAATCAAAAACTTAGCGACCAGCAGTTAAAGAAAGAAGAATTTAAATCAAATACCGAAATGAAATATAATAAAAATTCGGTCAATTCAACGGGCGATAGTAAACAACCTAAAGAAGTTTATGGTTTTTATGTGAACTGGGATGAAAATAGTACAGCTTCTTTAAAAGAAAATATCGATTCATTAACCATGTTAGTACCAGAATGGTATCACTTAAAAGCAGACTTAACAATTAGTAGTGAGATAAAATCTGAGATTGTAAAGTTAGCAGAAAAAAATCAAGTGAAAATTATGCCTTTACTTACTAACTATACGCAAAAAGCTTCTGGTCCTGATAGTGAACTTATTCATAAGTTACTGAATTCCCCAGATCATGTAAAGACAAAGTTTATTAATAATTTAGTAAAGCAAGTTGAAAAGAATCGATTTTCGGGTATTAATATTGACTTTGAGGCAATACCTGAAAGCGATAGAGAAAAATTAACAAATTTCATGAAAGAACTTACTACGGTCTTTCATAAACATCATTTGCTCGTTACGCAAGATGTCCCTGCTAATGATAAAGCTATTGATTATGGTGAGTTAGCCAAAGTAATAGATCGTATGATTGTAATGATGTATGATGAGCACTATGGAGCAGGGGTACCAGGACCAATTGCTTCAAATAAATGGTTTGAACATACGCTTAATGGACTAGACATTCCGTCTGAGAAACTTATAGTTGCTTTCGGTAACTATGGATATGATTGGGAAGTAAATAGTAAAAAAACTGCGAAGTCTTTAACTTTCTCAGAAGTTATGACAATGGCTCATGATTCAAATATAAAAATTCAATGGGATAAGATTAGTGGAAACCCTTATTTTAGATATAAAGCAGGAGCGAAAGAACATACTGCTTGGTTCTTAGATGGTGTTACTCTTTATAATCAAGTAAAAAGCGCAATGAACAACAATGCAAAGGGATTTGCGTTATGGAGACTAGGAGCAGAAGATCCTACTATATGGAAAGTATTAAAGAATCCTATTGAGGTACAAAAAAATCCTGATGCATTACATAAAATCGCTAGTTTAGATGAAGTAAATTATTCTGGACAAGGCGAAATTTTGCAGGTTGAGAATGAGAGACACAATGGATTGAGGGATTTTAAAGTAGACAAAAATGGTTATTTTACAGATGAAGTGTATCAATCACTGCCATCTTCATATGAAGTGCAACGATATGGAAAGCCAAAAGGCAAACAAGTAGCATTAACATTTGATGATGGACCAAATCCGAAATATACACCGGAAATTCTAGATATATTAAAAGAGTATAAAATAAAAGCTGCCTTTTTTGTACTTGGTGAAAATGCGCAATTAAATCCTAGTATTGTTAAAAGAATATACGATGAGGGGCATGAGATTGGCAATCATACCTTCAAGCATCCTAACGTCGCTGATACGTCTTTGCTACGTACAAAAGTAGAACTTAATACAACTCAGCGCCTAATCCAAGAAATAACTGGGCATTCTACGGTTTTATTTAGGCCACCGTATGAAGCAGATGCTAACCCGGATTCATCAAATGAAATACTGCCTATTTTGCGTGCACAAAATATGAACTATACAATGGTGGCAGAAAAAGTTGATCCTGAGGATTGGGCGACTCCATCAACAAATGAATTAGTAAAGCGTACTCTTAATCCCATTTATAAGGGGGAGGGAAATGTTATTCTTCTCCATGATGCAGGAGGGGATCGTACCCATACGGTAGAGGCGCTGCCGATGATTATTAAAGATCTTAAAAAGAATGGATATAGTTTTGTAACAATTTCAGATTTAATGAATAAAGAACGAGATGAAGTTATGCCTCCCGTTTCTTCAGAGGATAAGCAATATTTACTTTATAATAAAGCTGTTTTTTCAGGAGCAGGATATTCTAAGCATATATTAACAACTATTTTTTATATTGCTATTGGATTAGGTATTTTCCGATTCCTATTTTTAATTTATTTTTCATTCAAGCAAAAAAAGAAAACAAACTCTCGTTTATTTGCTAATTCGTCTTATCAACCTTTTGTTAGTGTTGTGATAGCAGCATATAATGAAGAGAAGGTTATAGCTAAGACGATTCGCTCAATTTTGGATAGTAATTATAGAGAGTTTGAAGTTATTGTCGTTGATGACGGATCGAAAGATGATACGTCAAAAGTAATTCAAGAAACATTCTATAAACATCCTAGAGTTCGTTTAATTCAGAAAGAAAATGGTGGGAAATCATCCGCAATGAACTTAGGATTTCAAAAATCAACAGGAGAAATCATTGTCACTTTAGATGCGGATACAATTATTGCGCAAGACGCTATTTCTCTAATGATCAGACACTTTGAAGATCATAATGTAGCAGCAGTTTCAGGTAATGTCAAAGTGGGAAACAGACGGAACTTGTTAACTACTTGGCAACATGTTGAATATATTACAGGATTTAATTTAGAACGCAGAGCTTTTGATGAGTTAAATTGTATTACGGTAGTTCCTGGAGCTATTGGAGCATGGCGTAAAAAGAATGTAGTCGAATCTGGATATTTAAGCGAAGATACATTGGCAGAAGATACGGATCTTACTATTACATTTTTACGTGAAGGGCATAGAATCGTATATGAAGAAAAAGCGTATGCTTATACGGAGTCACCTGAAGATGTGAAAAGTCTTATTAAACAGCGATATCGTTGGTCATATGGTACACTCCAATGTCTTTGGAAACATCGAAAAGCATTGTTTAATGCAAAACATAAAACATTAGGGTTTATTGCATTGCCTAACATGTGGTTATTCCAATATGTTCTGCAATTTATTGCTCCTTTAGCAGATATATTAATGATTATGGGGCTATTTGGTAGCAATCCGCTAAAAGTTTTAGGATTTTATTTTGTATTCTTTTTAATGGATCTTGTCGCTTCTCTGTTTGCATTTAAATTAGAGAAAGAGAACCCTAAACCACTAGTATGGTTAATTTTACAACGCTTTATTTATCGTCAATTTATGACTTATGTTGTAATTAAATCTATATTTTCATCCATTCGAGGGGTAGCGGTAGGATGGAATAAACTAAAGAGAATGGGAAGTGTTGAGCATTCCCCAGAACATAAGGAGGCATCATAAGAGAGCAGACGATATGCTCTCTTTTTGTTAAAATGACTCACCATATCAAAAAAAGAAAATTGTTTGAACTTGTAGCATAAAATACAATACAATTCTGTTAGGAATATATGCGTTTTACTGATTTTCATTTTATCTTTGCACCAGAACCTCTAATAATCTATACTGGTTGTTTAGAAAAAGAAGAAGGTTTCTTCTGAAACTGACCTTTCCTAACCTTAAGTTGATGGATGTGTGGTGCTACACCGGGATGTACATTTTTTTAAACAAGTAGTAAAAAAACTTTGCAACTAATAAAGTAATAAGGTTTACTTCAGTAAAATAAGGTATATTATATTTGTTGAATAGATTCTCTTTAAAGACAAGAAAAGTAGGTGAACAAAGTGGGAAAATATCAATTGGATTACAAAGGTCAGGTAGCTGTGACAAAATTTCATGAAAAACAGACGCCTGCCAAATTTGATAAAAAGCAGCAAATTGAAAAATTGCGTGCGGAGTATTTGAAAAAGAAGCAAAAACAAACAGATAAATAATATGTTACGTTTTTTCAAGTTTTCTGTATATGGTGCAAACAAACACAAGAAAATAGGTAAGTTATTCATCGTTCAAATATATACAGGCTATTTTTTCAAACCTCTTACTTATGCAACTAACGTATGCGTTAATTCATTAAGAATAACTAAAAAAGTCGATTCCTTGAGATGGAAATCGGCTTTTTTAAATTTCCTTAGCGTTGTAAATCCGCATTTTCCTGACGCTACCCCAAGCAGGAAAAACAAATACTCTTGCTTCTCTAAATGTGTTACAAACCCTTACCAGAACCACCACTAGCTCATTTATATAATTATCGTTAGCGGAAGTTCATTATATTTTTCTACGTACTAAATAAAAAGCTAATGACCCCATAATAACAGGTGCAACGAAATAAGAAAAATGTGCAACGAAATAAAAAAAATGTGAAAAAGAAAAAGTAAAAAGAAAAAGAAATGGTGTAAGTGTATAGATAACTGCTAGTCCTATAAATACAGGAATTCCAAATTGAAACTCTCTACATCGTTTGATTTTCCTGTATAACACTTCTCCAATTAGACAAGCTATAAGAGCTGGTATACTGCCATAAATGACGATAGTTTTAATGAATCCAAATACAACGGTCGGATGAATAAAGCTAGGATTAAAAATATATGCAATCAAGAACCACCCGAAAATAAAAGTAAACAGACTTGCAGCATAACTAATTACAAATTTTTTCAACGTAATCATCCTCACAATTTCCTAATATTATCTTCATTGTATGACAGTTACCATTATATAAGATAGATAAAATGTGAAATGAATAACGTATACATGTGAGGTTAATGTCTCATTATCAGTAGCAAGAAAAAAGCGGATCCCTCCTCTAAAAAGGCATCCACTTATTCATTATGTGCTTCTATACTTGTTTTGTTTTTTTTGCTCTTGCAAACTTCCAAAAAGCTGCAAGTAGTATGAGAAGCGGTATTCCCTGAATGAAGAGAAATCCTCCCAAAAAATATAGTGCACGACTAACTAGAGGAGGGGCTGTTGCCGAATCACCTGCATAATAAGCTCCATAATAAGCCACCCCACCTGCATAATCAGCTATCCCACCTATAAGAAAAGCTATTGGACTTGTGAGTAGGTTTATCCCTAAACAGACCATTATCAATGATAGGCTTTTAGCCTTAATTTTTGATGAACCAGACAAGAAAAATAAGAATATTGCAGTGCCGAATATAAGAAACAGTGGTACATAATAAATTCCCATAATATCCCTCCATGACTTTAATTGTACATCAGCAAAGACAAATTTGTGCAAATTTGGATGAATAGGATATTCATGCTCGGTTAACATAACGTCTCATTATCAGCAGTCAACGATGCATAAAATTTTCGTTATGGGGAGAATTAAAAATCTTAGCTTGATGGGCATGGGGTAGCACCACACATCC
>NZ_AYMH01000092.1:0-10289 GCF_000633475.1 Bacillus sp. H1a
ATCTTATATATATTAAAAATATAAAGATAAAACTTATATAGGACGAAGAAATAGGTGTTTCCTCTTACTGTAACAAGGCTTTTGAGCATACCATAGCGTAAAAAATCATAAATAGAAGAATCTAACGACGGAAAAATAGGATTTGTTAAGATATAAAACCTACAAATAATCATAAATGACATATAGCGTCTCTACATAAAAACTGAAACAAATTGATACATGATTAAATATATTTATTCAAGCCTTAAATTTCGAATGCATCTACTGTATATCCACAATTTCACAATACTTACTCACAAAGCATTCACAATATAGGCTAACTAATCAACACAATTAGAATTTGTCACATTACTCACATAAATATTGATGATTTTTGATAGGTGAAGTGCCAAAATCCCTTTATTTCAATAATAATTACATAATATTATTCACATTAGGTTCTATTTATCTACTTATCCACGGAATTCAATATTTTTCTTATGATTTTTTGTAGGTATTTGTATGTATTTTAGATGAAAATAGCATGCTTATTTAAGCAGAGGTGTGGAAAATTAGTTAATTGAAGTACAGTTTTGTATAGGAATGTATAAAAAAAGACCCTATTATAAATAGAATCTAGTAAAGGTACCTATAAGAAGAAATCAATAGAGGGCTTTTATAGAATGAAATCAACACGAATAGCCCTCTATTTATAGTTTTTTCAAAAATAGAGAGCGGAGTATCGTTAATTTTTTTCTATGACTTCAAGTACTTGTTCGGCTGTTGTTACATGAATACCAGCGCGTACTAATTGTTCAAATGCACGCATAAATGCAATCAAATTGAATTCATCCGGTACTTCAATAACGCGAAGCTTTTCTTTAGGTAGTCGGTCTATCTTTTCAATGAACAATTCGCGAACATCACTCGGAATAAAGCGTTCTTTATGCCCTCTTGTTTTTAGAAGTTCACGTATTTCTATTTCTAAAGCCATATAAGCATTTAGATTTGTACCTTGTTCATAGGCGTACTTTCTAAACAATGTTTCTTCTTGATACTTTAAATAGTTACGGTGATACGATTCCTCTGTAACAGGTACAGCAAATTTGGATTTTAGTAATTCATATGTTTTACGGAACAACTTTTTGATGTTTCGAAGAGAGTACATAGAGAAATGTAATCCGAAATCAAATACAGCTTGCTCTTTTTGTTCTTTTGGAACATGTTGTGTAATAAGAGGGTAAATACCTTCTTTTGCTGCTGTATCAAGAATTTGATATTGTGATGTTTGATTTAACAGTTTTTTCAGTGTATACACTAACTTACTTGGATATTCTTCATTACGATCTATCATGTCACGTAAGCTACGAATGACACTTCGAATCTGTCGATGGCAAGTATACTTAAGTACATGAATAAATTTATTCATGTCTTGTGCAAATTCACCGATATTCAGTTCTTGTAGCACAGATTCAATAAAACGAGCTTTTCGTACATACGTAACCTTTGGAGTGAATGGATCGCGATACTGTACTTCTCCAGCTTCTTTTGTGCATAAGAAATCTGTATGTAAGGATAGATATAACGTCGTATATCTTTTTTTATTTTTAACCCCTTTTTGTAATTTACAAATTTTGAATAGGGGAGTCCCTGTACATGGTAATGCAGTTGTTAGTTCTGTCATAACTGCACGGATTTGATGTGGGTATTTCTTATGTAAAAAGCGGTACATCCCGCCAAAATGAGTTGTATTTCCTCTTTCATCTTGCTTGTCTAAGGAACGTTTGAGAGTGGTTTCGCTGTGCTGTTGCATAGCGATGTCCAGGAATAGTTTCTTAGCCGCAACTGACAGCTCAAAGAAAGCCTTTGTAAATACCACTGGGCTAATATAAACATAAGGGTTTACCTTTTCAGTTTCTTCATTCATAAAATGAGTTAGCTTAATGGTAGAGCGGCCATCTAATTCATTTTCTATTTTAATAATGTTATGTAAACTTAATTTCTTTAATGCAATATAGAATTGAGAATGCTGTATATAAGCAAATTCTTCTTTATATTGCTTGTAATCTTCCCACATCATATGTACTGTTACATTTGGAATGATCCCATTCGTGTAACATTTCTTGTGTAGATATAAGAAGACTTCTAAATCTGCATTTGTAAGGCCATATAATTTATGTTTTCGTCCCATTGTTTCTGAAATAGCAGATAGTGTACGACGTGAAAAAGATGGTTTCGCCTGAGCCACTAAGCCGTCTACATCAGCAATACGTTCTTCATATGTCATATGATCGAGAATATCCTCAAGGTATGTATCTTTATAGCTGTAGTATTTCTCTTCAAAAGCTTCAACAAGTTTTTGCCAAGATTTTAATGTTACGAGAACTGCATTTGTATCTTGTCCATTTAGACTACGTTGATTACGAATAATAAATGATTGTCCCATCTTTTTCACCTCCTACACATAAATCCAGAAATATATGCCAAAATACTATAAAATATACCAATTATGATTATAACAAATCGAAATTTGATGAAATATGCCCCTTTAAGAGAAAAAATGAAAAGATGAAATGCGCGTTGATCCCTTGTATATCAAGGGATTTGAAGATTTATCAAAATTTTTTTATGGACATCATACCGCTACCGGTTTTCATCTTTCTAGATAATCGATAAATCATTAGGAATAACCTCATAAACATTGATGCAACAATGTTTATGAGGTTATTTTATAAATACAAAAGGGACACCATATGGCTATAAATTTTCATGTTTTTAGATATGCAATTATGCATAGAGTAGCCTTTAAACGTTGGTATTAAAGAGTTTGAACTCAAAATTTCAAATTTTAAAAGGGACATCATATAGCTAAATCCTTTTCATCTTTTTATAAAATAAGGGACATCATACCGCTACCGGTTTTCATGTTATACAAATAGTCGAAAATAAGATCAAAAGGAAGTGAATGTATGATATCAAAGGGTTTATAGAACATTTAAGTCATGCAAAAGGGACATCATATAGCTATAAATTTTCATGTTTTTAGATATGCAATTATGCATAGAGTAGCCTTTAAACGTTGGTATTAAAGAGTTTGGACTCAAAATTTCAAATTTTAAAAGGGACATCATATTACTAAGAACTTTTCATCTTTGTATGAAAAAAGGGAAGTCATATCGCTACCGGTTTTCATATTATATATAGCTAAAAATACAACCAAAAGGTAGTGGGGGTATGATATCAAAGGGTTTATAGAGCATTTACATTATTCAAAAGAGACATCATATAGCTATAAATTTTCATGTTCCATATGTAATTACAAAAGAAAACCTATTATATCAAGCTTTATCCCTTTTTTCTTAAAACTGTGCAGTTGAATGGGGAATGATACAGCTACAGATTTTCATGTTTATGAAAAATGGCACTAATAGAAGCAGGATCTATGAAAAAAACTAGGATATTACGCAAGCCTTTGAATTAAGTCGTATTTGGATTTTACAAATTGATTTGGTCTTGTATAATCATTAAAAGGGATGACCATAGGTATGAACATTAAAATCCTGTAAAGGTGTAACGTAGAAAACTTCAAATAGAATATTCTAAGTATCTTTCTTGTTATGTGGAAAGGGACATCATATGGCTAAGTATTTTCACGTTTAAATAACACTTATTAAATTTATATAAGGAGAAAAATATATATGGAAAACGTTCTACAGTTGTTTAGGGACGCATTATCAATAACAGAACCACTTTATAAACAGAACGAGCAATTGTGGCATAAATGGAATTCTTACTATGTAGACGTTGAAGCAGATAATAGTAAAATTGTAACTTCAGAATATCTTTCTCCGTCATTTTCAATGCTTGTACAGTGGGTGAAGCAGCAACAAGGAAAAGGTATTTCATCTTTAGATATATTTAAAAATATAGATACTTACAAAGTAACAATTCATGAGACAATAGATGTCTTTATAGCTCAAGAGTTTCGTAACGAAGAAAAGGCTAATACTGTAACACCTACACCAGTAATTGAACCTGATGCGAATATAGCACATGAAAATTATTTAGAAGTAAATAATTCCGCTGTTTATTATAAGTTAAGAGATGGGATAGCAAAGAATCAATTTGAGGAAGATGAAAATACAAAATTAAAATCATATCCCATTGAAGCGAAAGATAGTAATGGAGTAGCACAGCTTTCATCTCATAAAGACGAAGATTTAAGGCTAACAAATATTGAAGAAGCCGCAAGGTGGAACACATTAGTAGATGGTGTAATGAGTAATATGGATGACTTAACAGCGGACGTATTAGATACCATCACAATTCAATGGCTAAATGAAGCAAATTCACCTGATGAATTTATTGATTTTTCATATGAACAAGTTTTAGAAATGTGCAGTATTTCAAAAGCAAAAGCAAATGGTGTTGAATATTATAGAGTGGAAGATAAGATTAAGGTAGCTAAACGTATAGCAGCTCTAGCAAGTATTTTTATATACTTAAATGATGAGAATGAAGTAGTTGTACTAAATGATCGCGCTGAAACAGGTAAACATTATGAGGTAAAGCGTGAAGTCATTAAACGGTTATTTGTATTAGATTCTGTAGTGCTTTGGAGAGATAAGAATACAAATGAATACATGGGTATAGAATCGTGCCGAATTAAACCGGGAAGTTTCTTATCCAGTTATCTATATGGATCTAATAGCACTACGGCACTATTATCAAAAAAGGCCCTTGAGTATAATAGCTATAGACACAAGTATCATAAAAGATTAATTCGTTATTTGACATGGCAGTGGAGAATTCGTCAAATGTTTTCTAACTTAAAAAGGCCCTATTCTATAGGGGGAGATAAAGGATTATTAGCGGTAATGGGTATAAACCAAAAGCAAAAGCCTAACCGTATTCGTGATCAATTAGAAAATGTTTTGATTGATTTAGAAAAAGAAGGTGTCATTTCTCATTGGGGATATGATAAGGGATTAGATGAGGATCAATTGATGAAGAAAAATTGGTTTAAAAAATATTATTCGCAGTTAGGAATAGTAATACTACCACCTAATGAATTAATTCGTTCAATGGAAAACTTAGCAAAGAAGAAGGCTACTGATGTAATCCATTCAACGGAAAGCCTAGCGAAGAAGCAGACTATTGATGTAATTCCTAGGGATAATCAGCCAGTAAAAACTGAAGAAAGGCTCTTAGATATAAATAGAAATGAACAGTTAATTCGGGATAGAATAGAATTTATACATCGGAGAAAGAACATAACTATGCGGGAGCTCTCAGCAGAGATAGGCATATCACAGCCCACTCTTTCAAGATTCTATAATAAAAAAACAAAGCGTCTCTCTGGAACTGCGAGTGACAAATTAAATCAATGGTATAAAAGACAGTTAATTATTGATAAGATGTAAGTTGAAAATTAAAGTCTAAAAAAAAGAGTCCTATTTCTAGGACTCTTTTTTTAGAGTATTTACATACCAATTACCAATTGAACTATCCCCACTTAGCTACGCTTGAAGCGTGGGATTCCTACGAACACCAGCGTAACCGCTAGTTATTTAGAAGGCTTCCCCCACCACAGAGCGGCAAAATTACCGACGAAAATTACGAACCTTACGTGACGCAACAAAGGATAGGACATGCATGCATGAAGATATGTACATATTCATTATTGAAGTTATTAATAATAAAATGTATTATTGAAAAGCACAATTTATAATTCAAGTAATTAAGACTATGTATTCATAATAAATTAAACATTGAGAAATGATATTATTGTCTAAAAATGAGGTGGAATTAATAGAAACAGTACATATTAAATGGTATGGATCGTATAGTTTAAATGATCTTTATAATAGAGAAGAAGCTTCTAAGAAGGGGATTTTTGCAATCTTTAGAGTGCATGCTAACAAAGAAACATTGCTCTATATAGGAAAAACCAAGAGGCACTTTATACAAAAGATAAGGGAACTTAATAACGATTGGTTTTGTGATGAAAGCGAATTAAAGATTAGATTAGGAATAATAGAATTCCCTAGTGGTGAAAGTTATTCTGAAAAGAAAGTAAAAGAGATAAAATCCCTTTTGATTTTACGGCATACCCCATTAGAAAACGACACATCTTTAGTATACTATAGAGGGAAGTTTAATTTGAAAATTATAAATAAGGGAAGAAGAGGTTTAATTGCTAAAAAGCTTTCCACAGATGATCTAATGTGGACATAAATGGAATCACCTTTGAATAAAATTGAAGGTTTCTTAAGTGCAGAAGCTTATCAATTTTTAATTTATTAAACTATTTTTGAATAACATATGTCAGATGCTTGAAAAAACACAAATTTTATTATTATATAGAATCCTGTATGGGAAGTGTAGTTCATTTCTATTATTTAATAAAATATTAAGAATTATAGGGACAATGCATAAAGATTAGAGGAGAAAATAAACACGGAGGTTTGAAGAATGGGACAAGGAAGCAGGTTTCAACAAAAACAGGAAAAACAACAAAATCGTCGTCAAAAGGGGATATTTAATATCGCATTTAGTTTAGTATTAGTGACAGTTGGTCTAGTGACATATCAGTTGTTTTTCCCTTCTGATACATCAAAGAAAGCAATTGCTCAAGAAAAGAATGCAACAAAGATAGAAAAGAAGCAAAGTGAAGATAAAGAAGCAACAAAGATAGAAAAGAAGCAAAGTGAAGATAAAGAAGCAACAAAGATAGAAAAGAAGCAAAGTGAAGATAAAGAAACAACAAAAATAGAAAAGAAGCAAAGTGAAGATAAAGAAGCAACAAAGATAGAAAAGAAGCAAAGTGAAGATAAAGAAGCAACAAAAATAGAAGAGAAGCAAAGTAAAGATAAAGAAGCAGCAAAGATAGAAGAAAAGAAAAGTGAAGATAAAGAATTAGCACAGTTAGAAGCGAAACAAAAAGCAGAAGAATCGGTAAAAACGAACGGAAATGAAAATAAAGAAGGAGAAAAAACGGTATCTCAAGAAAAGGGTTCTCAAACTAATTCTTCTTGGAAGCCAATTGGTACAGAGCAAGGAGCAAAACCTGCAATGAAATTTAAAGAGGGAACAGTAGATTGGAATGAGATGAAAAAAGCAATTTCTTATGCTGTTGATGTTCCAGAGAGCCAATTGATTTTCGATTTTATTGGGAATAACGGTAATAATAAAGCCTACGGTAATGTACGTGATAAGCAAAGTAATAAAAAATATAAGGTTGATATTGATTGGGTAGAGAATCAGGGTTGGAAACCAGCATCTGTTCAAGTGATAAAATAAATAATGTAAATGTTCCCTGCTCTTGTTGTGAGGACTAAGCTATTATTGTCCAGATAAGATAAACCTGGTCCTATATGATGTTTGAAGTAATTATGTATTTAAAAGTTTACTTTTGTAAAAGCTCAAAAAGAGTCCGTATCACTCAGGACTCTTTTTGTTATGTTGACAGCATTAATTACTAAATAAACTTGCTGTATCAAGATCTTCATATTCATCATTCAAAACAGGTGTTACAGATTTAGAAACGTCTTCTTTTTTACATCTTCATTATTATATTGCTCTTCAGAAGTCTCAATTTTTTCATTAGGAGATTTTCTCTCATTATGGATGCTTGAGTCTTCATTTTTAATAATGAGATTTGAATCTTTCAATATAATACGTCTAACCTCATTTAAAAAATCTTTATCTTGAAGCAAGATTTCTCTTTGCATTTGTTGTTGAATCTTATAATCACCGACATCTTGTCAGCCATGTTTATCAATAAAGTAACAGACAAGTTTATATAATGAATCTGCTATATTCCCTTGAGATTCAAACCATTTAAAGAATTCCTCGTTCTCAATTTCTTTGAGATTCAAAAAGAAAGATTCTCTTTTCTTGACAGCCATATTATCTCACCTTTTTTCGAGTAAGAATTTTCTTGTTTTAAAATACACTAATAAATATAGAAATATCCCCATTGGAAAATAGGGATATTTCTATATTAAGAAGGGGACTATAGTAGTGTTATGTGGTATATGCAATGGGATCAGTAATTTATGTTATTCCAGTAACTATTCAAAAACGCTCTTCTATATCTTCATTTCTGTAACAAAAGCAACAGGATATAGAAATATCTCAATATAGAAATAGGGATATTTCTATATTGCGAAGGAGATTATAGTAGTATTATGTGGTATATGAAATAGAATCAGTAATTTATATTGTTCTAGTAACTATTCCAAAGCTCTCTCCTATACCTTTATTTCTGTAACAAGGGTAATGACATATAGAAATATCGACTTATAGAAATAGGGATATTTCTATATTATTAAAAAAGAGCACAGCGATGATATGTGGTGCATATTATAGAATTAATGGATAATATCTAAAGCATTGATGTCAAAAGAGATTAACTACTTTGAACTACTCACCACTTAACGTCCTTACGGACTGTTTGAAGTGGGAGATTCTTAATCTCGCATTGCTCCCGCCTTTCGGGAAGTCATTGCACCTTGTCCTTCTCTTACATCTTTTTGAATTTCTTGTTTTACTTTTAGTGCATCAGTTTCAGTAAAATCTGGTTTCATAATAGAACCCAATTTCTCTATAGCCTTTTTATGATGTTGCATACAAGCCCTCCGCAATTTCTTGTTTAACAATCTTATTATTTACAAAAATACACTCGGTTTATCCCGAGTAATTGAGCGAATTTCACGTAAAGTAAAAGGGGGTTAAATTGAATAAGTGGTTTCTGATTTTAGGAATATCCAATAGAAATTATTCAACAATCGGGCGCTTTAATGGAATAAGGATCACTGAAATGATTAGACTTTTTTATAAAAGAATGATTCAATTAAATAAATTAAGAGTGTGTTTTGATCAATCTTTTTTCAAAACACGCTCTTTCTTTTTGCTCATTTATCAAGGTTATTAGTATCAATTTGACCAAACATTATTTCAAAGCTACATTTGAAGAAATAAAAAGAAGGGCGCTAATAGCTCAAAAGTAATGGCGTCTTAATACTGATCAGTGGTTTAGTGTTATTGTAGCCAAGTACAAAGAAGATATTAAATAGTTAGCTTAAGAGACAAAGCGATTGATGAGGGAATATCATAAGGGAATTGCGGTGATGAGAGGGACGAGAAAGTCGTGGAAGAAGTTCTGGTGATGATATTTTTAACTACAAAAATATAGAAATATCCCCATTTCTATGTAGGGATATTTCTATATTTCTAAATCTCTGTTAATAATTTAAATTTCCTTTTCTGTCCGGGAGTTAATTGATTTTCTACATAATGATGTATAAGTAAATCTATTATTTCATGAGCATATTTCTTATTAGTAAGTTTCATTAGTGCTCCAAGCTCTTCCTTAGATTGACCAGAAATTTTAATACTACCTTGTTGGTTTTTAAATGTCTTTTTCTCTGGTGTTTGCTCCTTCTTTTTCTCTTGCTGAGTCACTTGTTTTTCTTCATTTATAGGTGGAAAAGTAGGAGTATTCTCTTCACTTTTTGTTACAACTGAATCCTCGTTTGGGATATAAGGATCTGTTGGGTCAAAATTGCTCTTTTTTCTGCCTAATAATCCAGGAGTTCTTGCCATGTTATACACCAACCTTCATACTTTCAAAAACATTGATACGAGATAATAATTCATCACTAATTTTTTCGTATAGTTCTATTACATTTAAATCATGTCTATCATTTTCAGTGATACCGTTAACATCAAACCTTTTAATACGTTCCATCTGTGGAACGATATTTTTAAATAGGTTTTCTTCACCAAAAATTTCACGAGCATTTTCCATAATGTATTCATCCACTTTACCATTATTTTTTAATAGCACTGGAAGAATACCTACAACTTCAATATCAAGATTATATTGCTCTTTTAATTTTACTAGTTGGTTAATGTAGTTTTCCGCACCTGTAAGAGAACGTTCTTGTGTTTGTAGAGTTATAAGAACATAATCAGAAGCTACAACTGCATTTTTTGTGACTTCAATTGACATAGGTGGAACATCGATAAATATGTAATCGTATTTATGTTTTATTTTCTCAAGTAATCCCTTAAAGTAGAAATCTTCTTCTTCTTCCGAAGAACACGATTTATATAGAAATTTTGCGAAATCTTGAAAATCAACATAAGAAGGAATTAAATGTAAATTTTCCATTATTTCAACTTCTAATCCATCTAAATTCCCCTCTTGAATCCCTTTCATCAATGTTTTATTTAAAGTTACCTTTTCGTCAGGATTAAGGATAGATTTTGTTAACATAAGGGATTTTGTTGCATTACTCTGT
>NZ_AYMH01000093.1:0-2533 GCF_000633475.1 Bacillus sp. H1a
AGAATGACTCGTCTTTTTTGTGTATATTTCGTTAGAAATAACTTCTTACTAACCCCAAATACCACTTTAGATTTTAAGTATTCCCCATTCTTTTAAGATTTGTGATTACATATCCATATAATTTTTTATTCAATTTCCCTCATGATTTTTGATATGTAATTTAAGATTTTCTATTTTATTTCTTATAGATACGATTTATTGGTGTGTTAAAATAGTACAGTTATTTTTTTGAAGTACTTTAATATAAGAAGATTTAATTTTGAAAAAGGAGATAATATGAAAAAGATAAGTGTAATTACTATAGTAGTTTTAATCCTTCTAGCAATTGCGTATATGTTAGTCGGGAATTATTTCTATAATTATGCATTGAATGCAAAACAAGAAAAAGAATTTTTGGAGGATAATCCTCACTTAACGGAAACAGTGAATGCATCGGGAGATGTATTGGCTACGAATGAAGAAAAGAATGCAAACTTTGTATCAAAATATAAACCTAACACATTAACTATACGTTCTTTTGATAAGCTAAATTTAACAGGTTATGAATATATGAATGAGCAATCTAGCCATAAATGGGCAATTGTAGTTCATGGATATGATGGCAGGGCATCAGCAATGACGAAATATATCCGGAATTTTCATGAACAAGGTTATAACGTCATAGCGCCAGATCTTCGTGGGCATGGAAATAGTGAAGGGGATTATATCGGTATGGGGTGGTATGATCGTAAAGATGTTCTGATTTGGATTCAACAAATTTTAAAGAAAGATCCTAATGCTGAAATAGCTCTATTTGGTATTTCTATGGGTGGAGCAACTGTTATGATGACTTCTGGGGAAGATTTACCTTCTAATGTTAAAGTTATTATTGAAGATTGTGGATATTCAACTGTTATTGATGAATTCACGTATCAACTAAAAGATTTATTCCACTTGCCTAAATTTCCTGTTATGAATGCGGCCAATACAGTTACTAAATTGAGGGCTGGATATGATTTGGAAGAGGCTTCAGCTGTAAAACAAGTTGCGAAAAGTAAAACACCTATGTTATTCATTCATGGGGATGCTGATGCATTTGTTCCTTTTGAAATGTTGGATGAGGTGTATAATGCTGCAAAAGTAGAAAAAGAGAAATTAATTGTTCCAGGTGCGGGACATGGAGAAGCTGAGAAAGTAGATTCAAATAAATATTGGAATACTATATGGAAGTTCGTGGAGAAGTATATTCCGGCATAATTAAAGTTGTTTCCTGTTTATATACGATAATCGGAAGGGAGTATTTTATCCTTTTGATTATCGTTTTTTGTTATTTAGGTATTCTGTTATAAATATACTTTTGGTTGTACTATATAGAAGGTTTGGAGCAAAAATTTTTGAATTCCTTAATCGCGGTGCTAAAATGGTTGGAAATAAAATTGTAAAGAGGTGCGAATATGAAAATTGAAGTATGGTCTGATTTTGTATGTCCGTTTTGTTATATTGGGAAGCGTAGATTAGAGATGGCTTTAGAACAATTTCCACATAGGGATGATGTTCAAGTTGAGTTTAAAAGTTTTGAATTAGATCCAAATACTCCAATCTATTCTGGAACAAGTATTAGTGAAGTAATTGCAGCAAAGTATGGGATTAGTGTTGAAGAAGCTAATCGTAATAATATACAAATAGGTAATCATGCAGCTAGTATAGGTCTAAGTTTTAATTTTGAAGAGATGAAACCAACAAATACTTTTGATGCGCATC
The DNA here is from genome assembly GCF_000633475.1 of Bacillus sp. H1a. Classification (NCBI taxonomy): domain Bacteria; kingdom Bacillati; phylum Bacillota; class Bacilli; order Caryophanales; family Bacillaceae; genus Bacillus; species Bacillus sp. H1a. Next base: position 1,741 of record NZ_AYMH01000093.1, read on the forward strand.
GTTTGGCGAAATTTGCAAAGGATCAGGGGAAAGAAAAAGAGATTACAGAAAATCTACTTTTTGCATATTTCACTGAATCGAGAAACTTAAGTGATGCTGAAACGCTCTCTACTATCGCTGAAACTTCAGGTTTAGATAAGAAAGAAGCTTTAAATGTTATTAATAATAAAAATGCGTATGCGAATGAAGTTAGAATTGACGAAGCAATTGCTCAGCAATATAAAATTACGGGAGTACCTTATTTTATTGTTAATCAAAAGTATGCTATTTCAGGCGCGCAACCACTTGAAACCTTTGCTGGTGCACTTCAACAGGTGTGGGAAGAAGAGAATCCTAAGCCTGAACTTCAAAATCTTTCAATAAATAGTACAACCGATGCTTATTGTACAGATGGAAGCTGCTCGATACCTCCAAAGGAATAATATTTAGTTCTTTCTATTATGGTGTACATAATGTACAGAGCGATAAATTTAAAATGTCATATGTATATTAATAATTTCTAAATACAAATAACCTGTAGTAACTTCTATAGGTTATTTGTATTTAGTTTACTTTGAGAAAGTTACATTCAAGTGCACTATTTTTGTGCTAACGGCTGGTTGGTATAGTTAATTCATATTTTTATAAAAAACTTATTTAAAACCATTGACTATTAACATACATAAGTGTAATATAGAACAAGTCGCCGATAGCAACAACGCAGAAAGCGACAAACGAAATAAAAAAACTTAGTTGACATTGAAACATGAAAATGTTAACATAAGGAAGTCGTAAATGAGCGACGAAGTAGTTC
>NZ_AYMH01000094.1:0-2611 GCF_000633475.1 Bacillus sp. H1a
AAAGCGTTATTTGCGCGACACGTTTCCTTATAAGTGCGCAATCATGAAATAGGAGGGTTATCAAGTTGATAACAACAACTGATTGACTGAAAGTAGGAATGAAAGCCGTCATGTTGAGCTGAAACTACTTATCTAATACTCCTACATGCAAGGCGTGATAGTAGTCACAAATTGTATGAAGCTAGGTGAAGTCGGCTGAACAAAACCTAAGTGAGAAATCATATGGTAATGGATAGGTCGGGATGTTACAAAATATCTATGGTGAGGATGTCCGATAGGACTGACGAACTTGCGAATGTACGGGTCTAAACGCTTGATACATCAGAAATGTGTATGTCGTCGATGACGACGTTATCTACCGAAAAGTAAGAGTAAATAATATGAAATTCGGGACATCTAACGATGAGGATGTAAAGATAACAGGCTTACAGCAAGTACCTAAGGATATATGTATAGCTAGGTCAATCGGAACGTGGTAAGCAAGAAACTGTCATCAACGCCTACTAGCGGACAGATGCATATAAGGTTCTAACGAACCGAAATTGCTTCATTCTTGTGAAGGTGGGGACACAGTACCGACGAAGCATGTAACGAATGTGGAGGGATAGTCCCTAGTCTTGTTCTTTGAAAACTAAATTAACTAGATGTAACTCACAGGATCGAGTAAGATGATGGGACTTTTCGTAAGAAAGGGGAAATAATACATCGGTGAGTACAACAATACGACATGCAGAATATTACGATATACAGAAAGTGTTTGATGATTTATATCAACGTAGTGAAAATAACGCTACTAAAGGTGTAAATCTATATAAATACATCATATCAAAAGAAAATATTCTATTGGCATATAGAAATATAAAGGCTAACAATGGTTCTAAAACTAAAGGAACAGATGGTATCACAATCGACCATTATAAAATGGAAGATGTAAATTCCTTCGTTGATGATATTAGAAAAACTCTCACAAATTACAAACCAAATACGGTACGTAGGGTAGAAATACCTAAACCAAATGGAAAGAAACGCCCATTAGGAATCCCTACAATGAGAGATAGATTGATTCAACAAATGTTCAAACAGGTTCTAGAATCAATATGCGAGGCAAAATTCTACAAGCATTCATATGGATTCAGACCTAACAGGTCAACACACCATGCAATGGCTAGGTGTCAATATTTGATAAACAGAGGAAGATTTAGTCACGTAGTAGACATTGATATACAAGGTTTCTTTGACAACGTGAACCATTCCAAGTTATTAAAATAACTATACAACATAGGCATGACTGATAAAAGGGTGCTAACAATTATCTCTAAAATGTTAAAAGCACCAATCAAAGGAGAAGGTATTCCTACAAAAGGAACTCCGCAAGGAGGAATCCTAAGCCCATTACTCAGTAATGTTGTATTAAACGATTTGGATTGGTGGATATCTAGTCAATGGGAGAATATTAAAACAAGAAGACCATACACAACAGCAACCAAAAATCCATTGCTGATAAAAGCAAAATTGAAGAAAATGCATATCGTTAGATACGCAGATGATTTTAAAATATTTACTAACAACCACCAATCTGCAATCAAGATATTCCATGCAGTAGAAGGTTATCTCAAAAATCAATTAAACCTTAATATATCTAATGAAAAATCGACTATAACTAACCTAAAAAGAAAATCTTCCGATTTTCTGGGGTTCTCTATCAAATCTGTTAAAAAGCGCAAAAGATATGTGGCAAACACACATGTAAGCGAGAAAAAGAAAAAGGATATCCTTGAAAAAGCAAAGACAAGGATTAAAGCAATTCAAAAGAGTCCAACAGCAAAAACAGTATGGGACTATAATTCCTATGTGCTTGGTATCAAAAATTATTACAGAATCGCAACGCATGTGAATATAGACTTTGTTGAAATAGCCTTTCGTCTCTCGAAAACCTTGTTTAATCGTCTAAAATCAATAGGGAAATATAAAATTCCTACCAATGCTAACGCATTATACAAAAAAATTCACAGGAACAATTATAGAACCTTTGAAATAGCAGGTAATCATGTATATCCACTAGCGGATATACAAACACAATTTCCTCAAAATTTCAGTCAAGACATATGTAATTATACTGAAAAGGGAAGACAAAAACTCATCAAAAGCCTAAAAGGTAGCATTACTAATGCAATACAAAAAATGTTGCTATCCTCCAGTAAAGGGAAAAGCATGGAGTATACAGATAACAGAATATCGAGATATTCCATGCAAAACGGCAAGTGTGCTGTCACAGGAACCTTTTTGCTAGCTGATGATGCACACTGTCATCACAAAGTGCCGTAAGGTATAGGGGGAACTGACGAGTTCAATAACCTAATCATTGTACATGAATTAGTCCACAGACTGATACACGCTACAAATGAAGAGACGATTAGAAAATATATGAGAATACTTCAATTGAATGATAAACAATTGAAGAAAATAAACAAACTTCGTAAAGCTTGTAATCTAGTTACTTTAGTATAGAAGAATAAGATGGGACGCTGTATGCGATGAAAGTCGCACGTACAGTGTTAAGCGGGGGAAAAGATGGAGATAACTTCAAAGTTTTACCTATCGCAACGAATAG
>NZ_AYMH01000095.1:0-15783 GCF_000633475.1 Bacillus sp. H1a
TTTACCTATCGCAACGAATAGAATGTGACAGCTGAAATATTCAGTAGATATACTTTAACATTTCAGCTGGTACTAAGCGTTATAGGTTTTAGAAGCCAATTTTTTAAACTTCATCCAATATGTTATTCCAAGGACAGTTTGTGCAATTAGGAATAGTGAACCAGTAAATAATTTGAGGTTATGATCTAGTGCACCTAATATTGCCATAACTAATCCAGTTACGATGAAAATCACACTTAGGAAAGGTGTAATTTTCATTAATATCTTAAGTCTTTTATTCATACGTCAACCTCCTATTTTTGGTGTATTCTAACTATTGAATGTATTTTACTACATTATGTTTTTGAAATGTAGGGGGGATTCAAAGGATTAATAGTATAAAACTAAACAAAAACGCTATTTGAATAAAAGCTAGTGGACTATGTTTTAACACTCACTGAAATTAATACGCATAACATACTTTGTAATAACTTATTTGGAAGTGAGTTGAATAATAATGTTTTATTCATATTTTAATCCCCGAGCTAGTATGCGTCCGGCGTATGGTACTACTGGTATAACATATAGTGGGGCACAAAGTACAATTCAAGCTGTTCAACAAGCGTTACAAGCACAGCAACAAATGCAACAAGGTATACAACCGTATTATTCATTTATGGAGTATTATCACCCAGTGCATCATATTACGCCATACGGAATTTCTTTTTCAACAATTCCATATGGAACTGTATACAATTTATAAAAATATGCGGCGTAATAAAGTTGAGTATTTAAATAAGGGCGCAAGTAAAGAGCGCCCTTATAAGAAATGATTTGTGTCTGATGAATTAGTATTCAATATATAATTCCTAATTTTTAATGTGTGACAAAGATTAATATAAAAATTTCATTTTGTATTAGTTTGGAACACAAAAAGAGCACTTAATAAAGTGCTCTCGTGACGAGACTATTTTCTCAAAGAAAGGAATACGCCATATCATAGGTACTAATTTCTTGGTCCATAACATCTATTATTTAGTTGTAGGTAAAGAATTTCATTTTAATATGTGGTCTTCCATTATTATATTTAGTATCGTATTTATTTCGGGTTTCGCGTATATGTTGAAGAAGGGTCCAGATATACTTATTAATGATTAATTCTATAGTCACTTCGTTAGGCGCTGCTGTGAACTAGGTGGCGTCTTGTTTGCTGTTAAGGAAAGATAAGAGAAAGAAGCAAATGGAATGGGAAGCTAGAGAAGAGCGACTAGAGTTTGTAACAAGGGAGTCCGATGAGCATCTTGATAGGAAAGGGAGGGGAAAGGAATGAGTGGGTTTGGATGATCTTTAGTGTTCTGTGTATTATGGGAGTCTAGATGATTCTTGTTAGCATAGTATGTTTTTCATCATTTTGCACCTTAGAAATGAATCCGTTACAATTACAGACAGTCGTTTTAAAATTATGAAAATCAAGATTTTCATTAATAGATCCTTATTTTACAAAAAAATTATTCTAAATAGAAGTGAAAAATAGGGGTTTGCCTTAAACATTTATTATAGTCAGGAATATGAGTATAGAAACAGATCTGATTTTTGTAATGACGGAGGGAATTGCTGTGGACATAACTCAAAGTGTGGCAAGAATAGTGGTTAATGGGAAAGACCTTCCGTTCACCTCAGTTAGAACTTCTGTATGGAATAATGGACCTGCAAATGATTTAATAGTTTCGACGAATCAGAGAGTGAATGAGCTTTATCAATTTATGTGGTCACAAGTGCCAGTTACGCTCACAATGTATTTTCTTCAAGGGGCGGACTTAATGAGATTTGCTAGGGTTGCTGGGATTAATGAAAGCGTAACGGGAGAATATATATATCATTTCATTTGGGGATAAGACGAATTTAAAGTAGCCTAACAGCTGCTTTTTTATTTTATAGAAGAGATTATCGTGAGTTGGGTGAATGGCAAGGGAATACGCAAAACACTTTTACAAATCAACAAGGTGGAAAAAGTGTCGGGAAAGTGTTAGATGAAAATATTGTAGAGAAAATAATAAAACTCAGATTCATTGGCATGAGTACAAATATGATAGCTAGAAAACTTGATATATCACGTGCAACGGTAAGATACCGTTGTACAAAATATGATCTTGGAGGGGGCATTGCACATAATCCTTTTGTAGAGGAAGCATACGATAGATTCATAACTGGATTTAACAAAAGACACGGTAACAGATTCATATAAGTATCTGGATTTTAAAATGGTGATTCTTCTTTATATATAAAAAAATGGAAATTGTAATAAAATAAGCCTTTAAAAGGAAATTATAAAGAGGCAGCTTTAATTATTTAGCTGCCTAGTTACAGGGAGATTGAAAAATATTGGAGGTCAGTCATGAGTGTAAGCTAAAATAGCTTACATATAGTATGCACATTTTTTATAGTTTTATTCCGATATTTATAAACAGTAAGACAGCAACCTCAAAATTCGGCAGAAGTAAAAAAGCTATGTAGGAGCCCTACTGCCCGTAAAAGCCCGATTTGTTTGAGTTATAATTCGTGAGGGATAAAAGATCCTACTGATTATAGTTTTACGTTATTAGTAAAAGGCTTTTAGTTTAACTTCCCAGAAGTATGTAAGAAAGTTGAAGTTATCTTTTTAATATAAAGAAAAATATTCTAGATAGGTTGTATATTTTGAAAAAATGATGAGATTATATTTATTTTATAGAGAGTTGGTATTAGGCATATGGGTCTAACAATAAAACAAGCTTTGAATTTAATAATAAAAAGGAGTTGATTAGTAATGGGTTATATTGTAGATATTTCGAAATGGAATGGAAATATTAATTGGGACATTGCAGCGTCTCAGCTAGATTTAGTTATTGCTAGAGTACAAGACGGCTCGAATACGGTGGACTTTATGTATCAAAGTTATGTAAATGAAATGAGGAAACATAGTATACCATTTGGTAATTATGCATTTTGCCGTTTTATATCTATTTCAGATGCAAAGAAAGAAGCGCAAGATTTTTGGAATCGAGGTGATAAATCCGCTAAATTTTGGGTGGCAGATGTAGAAGTTCAAACAGTGGTAGATATGCAGAGCGGGACGCAGGCCTTTATTGATGAATTACGCCGATTAGGTGCGAAAAAGGTTGGTTTATATGTAGGGCATCATACGTATGTATCATTTGGGGCGCGTAATATTGATGCTGATTTTATATGGATTCCTCGTTACGGAGGGAATAAACCAGCATATCCATGCGATATTTGGCAATATACTGATTCAGGAAATGTTCCTGGTATTGGGAAATGTGATTTGAATCAATTAATTGGAAATAAGGATCTTTCTTGGTTTATAGGTACAAATCAAACAAATCAATCCAGTATAGAAAATATAAAGCAATCAAATGGAATTGGTATTGCTGTTTCAAAATATACTGATGGATACGGTATTAATCTATATGAAGATCCTGCAAATCCACAGTTTACAGGCAGAATTACGAAAAAAATCCCATATTTAATCTTTAAAGGTTATTGGGGAGGCGGAGAAAAAGAAATGATTTGTTTAGGCAGTGAACAACAATGGGCCAAGCTAGAGCATTTTAATATACAATGGTTTTATGCATATTCAAAATACGCACCTGGATATGAAATTAGAACGTACGATGGACCAAATGGAAATGATACAGGAGCGGTTGATGGGAAGGTACCTTATCGCATTTGGAATCGTCAGGATGGATATGTAGATATAGGTGGGGATGAATGGATTAAAGAGGAGCATGTGCAGATTAAATGATGTTAAAAAAAGTCGGCTCGCAAGCTGGCTTTTAGTATTTAATAAAGCTGTTTTCTGATATGAAAATATATACTTACGGAAAACACATTAATTTCACAATAACAGTATATAGTTTTTCATATACAATTATTAAAGTGAGGTATTTGAATTGAAAAAGAAAAAGCTTTTAATAGGAACTATTATTACATGTATGGCACTAGCGTTGTCAGCGTGTGGTTCCTCGGGTAACGTTGCAACATCAAAAGTAGGAAACGTGACAGAGAAAGAGTTAAGTAAAGAATTAAAACAAACATATGGAAAAAGTACTTTATATCAAATGATGTTAAATAAAGCATTGCTAGATAAATACAAAGTTTCAGATGAAGAAGCTAAAAAACAAGTAGAAGCAGCAAAGAATCAAATGGGTGATAATTTTAAAATGGCTTTAGAACAAGCTGGACTGAAAAATGAAGATGAACTAAAAGAGAGAATGAAGCCAGAAATTGCACTTGAGAAAGCGATTAAAGCGACCGTTACAGATAAAGATGTGAAAGATAACCATAAGCCAGAAATGAAAGTAAGTCACATTTTAGTGAAAGATGAAAAAACTGCGAAAGAAATAAAAGAGAAATTAAATAATGGAGAAGACTTTGCTGCTCTAGCTAAGCAATATTCGGAAGATCCTGGTTCAAAGGAACAGGGTGGAGAAATTGCTGGTTTTGCTCCTGGTCAAACTGTGAAAGAATTCGAGGAAGCTGCGTATAAATTAGATGCAGGACAAGTAAGTGATCCAGTAAAAACATCGTACGGCTACCATATAATAAAAGTGACGGATAAAAAAGAATTGAAACCGTTTGATGAAGTGAAAGATAAAATCCGAAAAGATTTAGAACAACAAAGACTACAAGATACAACAGGTAAATGGAAACAACAAGTAATCAATGATCTATTGAAAGAAGCGGATATTAAAGTAACAGATAATGAATTTAAGGATACATTTAAATTCCTAGAAAATAAATAAGGTTAAGAAGAAAAAACAGAGGTTTAGCATAGTGCTAGATTTCTGTTTTTTAATTTTTAATAGAAAAGGGAACTCATATAGAGTTCCCTTTTCTAGTTAGTGTGTGAGTTATAAATAGATAGTAAGACAATACAATATTACATTTAAATATTAAGAATTACAATAGAAAATTATGGGTAGAAACGAAAAAAATAAAAGATGACTTCGCAAACGTTGATATTATAATGTTTTAGTTAGTTAATTTTATTAAATATAAACCTAATATATTTTTAATATATGTTACACACAAAGAAAAAATGATTATATATTTGTCCTTATGAACTGGATTAAAGACATAATTTTATAAAATGCAAACATTTTGCAAACATGAGCTATCCAAAGATACTTTTACCAAAGTTTTTAACAGCTTCTTCTTGCATGTTTGGTAAAACATGAGAATAAACTCTTAGTGTCATTGAAATGTCTGTATGTCCTAATCTTTCGCTGATAATTTTAGGGTTAACTCCTTGTTTCAAAAGTATGGTTGCGTGTGTGTGTCTTAAATCATGGAATTTAATTCGTTTTATGCCTGCGTTGTCTATCGTTCTAAGGAAAGTATTTCTGAAATTCGCTCTCCTTATGACCATTCCAAACTCAGTACAATTAATTAAATCAAAATCTTGATAGGCGGAACCACATTTTAATTTCTCTTTATTAATTGTAATCCTATGTTTTTTTAAGGATTCTATCGTTTCTTTAGGTACTGGAATTGTACGTTTGGATGAATTTGTTTTTGCTGTTTTTTTAATTTTATCGTCATGACCTGATGTCTGATTAATTGTAATAGTGTGTTTCTCGAAATCAACGTCCTGCCATCGTAAACCTAGAACTTCTCCCAGACGCATGCCTGTAGTTATTGCAAGAAGATACCCAATATGATATCGTGATTCTTGTGAATGCAATAGAAACTTTTTTACTTCTTCCTCTGTCCAAGTCTGGATGGAGTTTTTTTCTTTTTTCGGTATCTCAGCAAAAGTAGCCGGATTTCTAGAAATAACATTTTGTTTTACAGCTGTTTTTAGAATCCGATGCAGAAGGAGTATGGAATTGTTTGCAATGCCATTATCCATTGCAGATTCATTATATAACGTTTCTAGGCTTAAATGATTAAATGCTAGTAATCTTTACTTAGCTTTTACATGGGATTGAAGTTATTGATATAGACCAAATTTGAATTTTATAGAAAAGTAGGTGTGGATATGCCTAAAACAAAAGCGTTATTTAATAATAAAGAGCGCTTTTTAAAGCGCTCAATGACCTAGACAATATTGAAAAAGAATACTCAATAATATATGTAATCTTTTTAGTGTGTTCCATAATCAAAAGTTGTTCGATTTGTTTTTGGATGGTATTACATTTTGCTCTATTTTTTCATAAAGATTAAGTAATTGTTTGATAAATGTAATTTTCGGTGTTAACCAATACGAAAATAGTGCTGAAATAATTCCTATTAGAGCCCCTGTTACGACATCGAAAGGATAATGAACTCCTACCCAGATACGAGAAATAGCTACACAAAATGCAAGTACAAGCCATAACCACCCAGTTTTTTTACGAACAAGCCAAAATGAAAAACAAATTGAAAAAAATAGAATCGTATGGTCGCTAGGAAATGAATTATCTACTGCATGATCGACAAGTTTATTAACATTAGGTAATACTGCAAATGGTTGATAATTCAAATACAAATTCCCTGCTAATTTTCCAATTATTTCAGCAGTTACGAAAGCAACCATTGCTTGAATAATCATCATTTTGTTTTTTCTAGATTGAGTAAACCAATAAGCCATAATAATTAAACCTAAAAAATACACCATATATTCCGCCAAAAATACCATAGTTGAGTTTAGGGATGAATATTGCTTCCCTAAATCATTGATAGTTCGAAAAGCATCAATATTTAATTGAGAGAAAGACATTTTTAAATCGCTCCTTATTGTGTGTCTATAACTTTATTATGTGAAAAATTTTTTAACTGAGGCTTAACGGTTGCTTAATTAATTCTTAACAATTCTTGTTTGTGTATAAGGAAAATTATAGTAAAGAGTTTATAGTGAAAAAATTGATTTTAGTGACATTAGTATTACAAAACTGTAAGGATTAGCTCATTGAAGATTTTTAATAAAATAGTTATTTAATAAAAAAAGCAGGTAGCTTTCGCTAGGCTGCTTTGCTCCATATGGGAGTTCTCGTTATGTAATTTAGATAAAGATACTAGCTATTAAAAATATAGCACCTATCAAAATTAGAAAATCAAATAAAATCAACAACTGGTTTTTCTGTGGCTTTCGAAATTCCTTTATTAAGCTAAAAACGGCACTCATCCCGAAGCAGATGTATAACAAAATCATTATTGTTTCTGACATCATTAACACTCCTAATATATTAATAATTTAATTATATAACGAAAAACATATGTATGTAAGTTTTTAACAAAATCCTTAATTTAATAAAAAAACTGCCCTTGTTGAATAGGGAACAAGGGCAGCACAGGTATAGGGACTTGCAAGGGAAATTTGCAAAATCATATAAATTGTAACATGTATATAAGCTTAAAGCGGTTACGGAAAAGTAACAAAGTCCTTATTCTTTATTAAAAACTGCCCTTATTGCTCCTCCAATAAGGACAGAATAGGCATTATGATTTTGCAAAGGACAATTTGTAAAATCATATAAATTGTAACATGTATATAAACCTAAAGTGGTTACGGAAAAGTAACAAAAACGTTATTTAAATAAAAGGAACCCCATTTGTCCGGGGGGCTCCTAAGGGTAATCGTCAAGTAATGACGTACTCGACTAATTAACAATATCATGAATTTTTTGGTAAAAATACTGGTAAATGTGTCCAAATGGATAAGGTCATCATTTTGAACAAAAACGCCATTTTAGTAGAAAAAAGATAGGACCTGCTGTGCCCTACAGGTCCTGTTTAAAAAATACATGGAAGGAATTAATGAATTACCATTACATTACCATAAATGGAAGGTTGATTCCATCCGTTATGTATTGAGAAATAAAAATTTCATTTTGTCACAAATAAAAGAGTAGCTAGCAAAAGCTAACTGCTTGGCTGGTTTTCCAAGGGGGAAAGGAGAAAAGTTAGGGACTCCATTAAATGAGTTCTGGCTATCGCCTACCTATATTATTGACGTAATATTTAGTTTTATCCAGGTTGGGACTTATAATCTACAAATTAGATTATGATAGTCGATATTCTCCATATTGACCAGAAAAGAACTAAAAATTCTAGTGAAATTCTAAAAGTTCTTTTCTTGGCTTTTTGAAATTCTTTTATCAAATAGCCGACAGCACTAATCGCGATAAGAATGAAAAGAATAAGTTCAAGTGTAACCGGCATTTTATCTACTCCTAATTAATTAATTTATTTAATATATAACGATTGTAAGATATTTTGATGATTAGTGGTGAAAAATTAAACAAAATAATCCTTTGCGCGACACGTTTCCTTATAAGTGTGTAAACACGAAATAGGAGGGTTATCAATTTGATAACAACAACTGACTGACTGAAAGTAGGAATGAAAGCCGTCAGGTTGAGCTGAAACTACTTATCTAATACTCCTACATGCAAGACGTGATAGTAGTCACAAATTGTATGAAGCTAGGTGAAGTCGGCTGAACAAAACCTAAGTGAGAAATCATATGGTAATGGATAGGTCGGGATGCTACAAAATATCTATGGTGAGAATGTCCAAATTAACGGACTGGCGAACTTGCGAATATACGGGTCTAAATTATTAATACATAAGAAATATGTATGTCGTCAATGACGATGTTATCTACCGAAAAGTAAGATTAAAGGATATGAAATTCGGAACATCTAACGATGATGATGTAAAGATAACAGGCTTACAGCAAGCACCTAAGGATATATGTATAGCTAGGTCAATCGGAACGTGGTAAGCAAGAAACTGTCACCAACGCCTACTAGCGGACAGATGTATATAAGGTTCTAACGAACCGAAATTGCTTCATTCTTGTGAAGGTGGGGACACAGTACCGACGAAACATGTAACGAATGTGGAGGGATAGTCCCTAGTCTTGTTCTTTGAAAACTAAACTTACTAGATGTAACTCACAGGATCGAGTAAGATGATGGGACTTTTCGTAAGAAGGGGGAATTAACACATCGGTGAGTACAACATTACGACATGCAGAATATTACGATATACAAAAAGTGTTTGATGATTTATATCAACGTAGCAAAAACAATGCTACTAAAGGTATAAATTTATATAAACACATCATATCAAAAGAAAATATTCTACTGGCATATAGAAACATAAAGGCTAACACTGGCTCTAAAACTGAAGGAACAGATGGTATCACAATCGACCATTATAAAATGGAAGATGTAGATTCTTTCGTTGATAACATAAGAAATGCTCTTGTAGACTACAAGCCAAACACGGTACGTAGGGTAGAAATACCTAAACCAAATGGAAAGAAACGCCCATTAGGAATACCTACAATGAGAGATAGATTCATTCAACAAATGCTCAAGCAAGTTCTAGAGCCAATATGCGAAGCGAAATTCTACAAGCATTCATATGGGTTTAGACCCAATAGGTCAACGCATCATGCGATGGCTAGGTGTCAATTCTTGATGAATCGTGGGGGATATAGTCACGTAGTTGATATTGATATACAAGGTTTCTTTGACAACGTAAACCACTCCAAATTACTAAAACAACTATATACCATAGGTATAACTGATAGAAGAGTACTGACAATCATCTCGAAAATGTTAAAAGCACCAATCAAAGGAGAAGGCATTCCTACAAAAGGAACTCCGCAAGGAGGAATTCTAAGCCCATTACTAAGTAATGTTGTATTGAATGATTTAGATTGGCGGATATCTAGTCAGTGGGATAATATCAAAACAAGAAAACCATATACACTACCAAATAAAAACTATCATCTATCAAAAACAAAATTGAAGAGAATGTATATAGTTAGGTATGCGGATGATTTTAAAATATTTACAAACAATCACAAATCTGCAACTAAAATATTCCATGCAGTGGAAGGTTATCTCGGGAATCAATTAAACCTTAACATATCTAATGAAAAATCAACTATAACTAACCTAAAAAGAAAATCTTCGGATTTTCTGGGGTTCTCTATTAAATTCGTTAAAAAGCGCAAAAGATATGTAGCAAACACACATGTAAGCGCGAAAAAGAAAAAGGATATCCTTGAAAAAGCAAAAACAAGGATTAAAGCAATTCAAAAGAATCCATCAGGGAAAACAGTACAGGACTATAACTCTTACGTGCTTGGCATAAAAAACTATTACAAAATTGCAACACATGTATCTATAGACTTTGCTGAAATAGCCTTTCGTCTCTCGAAAACCTTGTTTAATCGTCTAAAATCAATAGGGAAATATAAGATTCCTACCAATGCAAACGCATTATACAAAAGAACTCACAGGAATAATTATAGAACCTTTGAAATAGCAGGTAATCATGTATATCCACTAGCGGACATACAAACACGATTCCCTCAAAGTTTCAGTCAAGACATATGTAACTACACTATAAAAGGAAGACAAAACTCATCAAAAGCCTAAAAGGTAACATTGCCAATGAAATGCAGAAGATGTTGCTATCATCCACTAAAGGGCAGAGCGTGGAGTATACAGATAACAGAATGTCGAGATATTCTATGCAAAATGGAAAATGTGCTGTTACAGGAATCTTTTTGTTAGCTGATGAAGCGCACTGTCATCACAAAGTACCGAAAGGTATGGGAGGAACTGACGAGTTCAATAACCTAATTATTGTACATGAATTTGTCCACAGACTGATTCACGCTACAAATGAAGAGACGATTAGAACGTATATGAGAATACTTCAATTGAACGATAAACAATTGAAGAAAATAAACAAACTCCGTAAAGCTTGTAATCTAGTTACTTTAGTATAAAAGAATAAGATGGGACGCTGTATGCGATGAAAGTCGCACGTACAGTGTTAAGCGGGGGAAAAGATGGAGATAACTTCAAAGTCTTACCTATCGCAACTAATAGAAAGAGAGGCTAGGATAATGAAACCTAAAAAAAAGATTAGAAAGGCTATCGCTCGTCGCGCAAAAGCGGTAGAGAAACATCGAGTCAATAACGCTTGGAGAAACATTTTTGCACAAGCTGGGATTATAAAATAACAGTATTGGAGGAATAGAATATGAATGGTAAACAGTTTTTCGGAATAGGCGTCCTTTTTATTTTGAAAGGGGAGATGGGGAGAATTTGATAGAAAAGAAGTTGAGAATTAAAAGATTAACAAATGAATATACGGATGGATTGAATGTAAATGAAATAAAAATTAAAAAGGTATAATTTTAATTTTTAAGTTAAGTATATAAAGTGAATGAATTATCTAGATATAAAGAAGGGATGGATTTCTGCATATGAGCTCAAATGAATCAAATTTCAGTCTTACCAGTAACAAAGATATTGTAAAATACCTTAATGTGAGAAAAGACCCTGTTGATTTAAGAGACAAAATGTTTCGGAGTTACTTATTTAGTAACGAGGGAGATCTGCCAACGCAAGTCGATCTTCGTCCAAAGATGTCAGGTATAGTGAATCAATGGAAAATAGGTTCTTGTACGGCGAATGCAATTGTTTCAGGATTACGAGAATACCTATTATTACAATCAGGTCGTCCATTTACTTGCTTATCTCGTTTGTTTTTATATTATCATGAGCGAGAAATAGAAGGACATATTCAGGAAGATAGCGGAGCGAATGTTCGTGATGGTATGGATGTTCTTAAAAACATTGGGGTATGCCCTGAAGAGGATTTTCCTTATACTGAGAATTTTAGAGATAAGCCATCATCAAAGGCTGAATCAGATGCCGCACTTTATAGAATTGGAGCCTACTATCGTATTCAAGATTTGTCGGGATTAAAGGCTGCGCTTGCTCATGGATTAGTTGTTGTGCTTGGATTTGTTGTACCAAACTCTTTTAAGTCAGAAGAAGTTATAAAGACTGGCATAGTTCCGGTATCAGGAACAGATGATGTAATTGTAGAAGATGGGCAACCAGCAGGACATGCTGTTTGTGCTGTTGGATATGATGATAATAAGCAAACTGTTATTATTCGAAACAGCTGGGGAGAAGACTGGGGAGATAAAGGATATTGTTATTTCCCATATGAATTATTTAAAAATGGAATTGTGCAAGATATGTGGACAGGTCGTTAATTAGAAAAAGGAGTGGTAGTATGGAAACTACAAAACACGTTATACATGTTACAGGTAGTATAAAAGAGCGTGAAAAAGATGTAGAAATAAAGGGTGTAATGCATTATCATCTATTAATTAATAATATATCAGTTATACATGCAAGTGGTGTAGAGGTATCAACGATTCCAGATGAGCTATTCTGTGCTATTCGTTACGGAGATGCCGAGGGTTTGGGAGAGCCAATTAGTGGTCTAGAATCAGGTAATCCAATTGAATTACAGGGAGTTTATATTGATAAAAATCATGCATATCCTTCAATTGGAAATCCTGGTGATCCAGTTTTGCATTTTACCCATCATCCAGTAGGGTTTGTTATCTACAACGGAAAAAAATATGAGTAATATTTTTGTACAAGCTGGTATTTTAAAGTGAACTAAAACAAATATAGTCCGGCTAGAAAACTAGAGGACACCAATTCATTAAAGCAGCAATTAAAGCTGTTTTAGGAATAGGTGTCCTTTTTATTTTGAAAAGGGAGATGGGGAGAAATGAAGGTGTTAAAAGATCAATTACGTGAATGGAAAAAGCAATCAAGACAAGGAAAGAAGAGAAACAAGAAAAAACAAAAAGAGAAATTAAGTACTCGTGACATTGAAGATTTAATGGGTGTTCATGGACCACGTTATGAGCGCAGACGTGGAGCTTTACGACAAAAGTAATTTAAAAATAAAAAGGAGTGGTCTTACATGACTAAACAATTATCTTTCTTACCAAAAATTGATAGAGCAGCAACACAAGAGAAGTTAGAAGGCGTTCTAGAAAGTGTTCGTATATATAGACAGTTCGGAATGATTCGTAAAGAAATGAAAGTCACCCCTTCTTATGAAATGAGAGAACACGGTCCTACACATGCAGTCGGAAAGCCTTTAGAGGATGTTGCAATCGCTAATTTGCAACAAATCGAACGTGAAAAATGGTTAGAAACTATGTCATTTCGAGTTAATCAAGCATTAAGTCGTTTTGGAAACAGTCAAACCGGAAAAAACCAGAGGGAGATTATAGTTAAACGATACTTAGAGGATGAGGATGTATGTGACTATATGATTTATAACGAAATAGGTATGAGTGAGCGTACATATCGACGTGTTAAATCAAGAGCGTTTTATAAGCTAGCCTTTGCTCTTAGATTAGAAGTTTATGAGACTGAAGAAACTGGAGGTAATGAATAATGAACTTTGTTCAACCGATACGTGATCTAGAGCAAATACAGCAGTTAAAAGAGTATTTCAAGGAAAAGAGCTTACGCAATTACATTCTCTTCATTATGGGCATTAATACAGGTCTCAGAATCTCTGATATTTTGAAGTTGAAAGTAGGAGATGTCAAAGGTAGTCATATCTCTATGAGGGAGAAGAAAACAGGGAAACAGAAACGTATCCAAATTACTGCAACGTTGAAAAGGGAACTTAGGTGGTTTATTGAAGAAAGGGAAGATGGTGAGTATCTATTACAAAGTAGACAAGGAAAGAATCGTCCAATTGGTCGTAGCATGGCATATAAGATACTAAGTGAAGCTGCAACAGAGTTTGGATTAGATGAAATTGGCACACATACATTAAGAAAGACATACGGATATCACATGTACATGCAAACGAAAAACATAGCATTACTAATGGAGATATTCAATCATTCGTCAGAGAAGGTAACATTATGATATATAGGTGTAAACCAAGATGCAATGGATAAAGCAATGACTAGATTTAAAATCTAAGCATTGTTTTTTCTTTTAAACCCATACAGTTAGAGGTATAGCCACATGCCCATCAACTTAAGAATTTTATATCGCCCCAAAACAAAAAAATTGTACATTTTCACCTGGAGATGCCAATTTTATCGTTTTGGGGTATTTACTTTTCTTAGGTTTCTCGACTTGGACTAGCAATTGTATCCGCCGAACCGCCAAAAACTGCTAATAATTAATAAAACTTTTTACATAACAATTTAACCCTTTGTAGAAAACTACGAGGGCTTAAATTGTTCAAAGAGTATTCCATTTGAGGTTTAATCAATTTGTGTTCTTAAATGAAATTTTGAGGCACACATTCACGAACACCAGAAGTTTTTAATGAATTAAATAAAGCTGCATTGATTCTTAATAGGACGTTGTTATCAGTTCCATCTTCTAAATCATAGATTACAAAGTATGAATTATCGACTGTAAAAATACATTTTCGTTCTAATTTAAATCCAGGTGGTACAGTTGGAAGTGTATCACTTGGTACAATTACAGGTGTATCTCCTTCATCTCTGATAAAATTGAAAGTTTGCTTGTCAATTTCGTAGATATTAACTGGATCAATTTCTACACCTTTATCTGGAATTGTAATTTCATCTTCAACTAATAAGAAAAAACGTTGGTTTCGAAAATTGAAAAGAGATCTTGCTCCAATTTCAAATGATGCCATTTTATATTCGCCTCCTTTGCAACTTTTTTATCGATTTAAAGTTGCCTTGATATGGTATGTCAGATTAATAGATTTGGTTACGGCTTGTACTACACAAATTACTAAATTAGGAGTCTTACCCTATGTCTATCAAGTTAATATTACAAAGTAGACAAGGGAAGAATCGTCCTATTGGTCGTAGCATGGCATATAAGATACTAAGTGGAGCGGCGGCAGAGTTTGGATTAGATGAAATTGGTACACATACATTAAGAAAGACTTACGGCTATCATATGTACATGCAAACGAAAAACATAGCATTACTAATGGAGATATTCAATCATTCGTCAGAGAAGGTAACATTACGATATATAGGTGTAAACCAAGATGCAATGGATAAAGCAATGACTAGGTTTAAAATCTAATCATTGCTTTTTTCTTTTTAAATCTAGGGGTATCGCCAGCATTTTTGAAAACCCCCACGCTAAGAGCATACAAAATTTTATACAGTTTTCGGCTAATCTAGTAACAAACGAGAACCCTAAAACCCATGCCAGGATAGGAATGTATAAAAAAGATGAATAGAGTTATAGAAAATAAAAAAGGGGATTCCTTCTGAGAGTAAGGATTCGCCTTTTTATTGCTACCGATAATGAGACGTTATGTTAGCCTAATATGTATAAAATATACATAGTGTTTTTGTGTACTACTCTGATACCATGGACTTAGAACAAAGAAATTGGGGGAAGCAATTTGAACCAAGATAAATCGATGAAAGCAAAAGAGAATTTATCTATCATACAAAAACTAAAAAAATGGGCTAAAAACTTAAAGAAACAACTTCTAGTACTTTATTTTGCATATCGAGATGAAAGAGTTCCTTGGTATGCAAAATTATTTACAGTGCTTGTTGTTGCGTATGCTTTTAGCCCTATTGATCTAATCCCAGATTTTATTCCAATTTTGGGGTATCTTGATGATGTAATTCTTGTACCATTGGGTGTTTCCTTGGCATTAAAACTAATTCCTAAAGAAGTGTTGGAGGACTGTAAAAGAAAAGTAGAAGAAAGACAAACAACAGGTAAACCTAAAAATTGGATAACAGGTGCTATTTTTATTGTTATTTGGATTCTTGTTTTTGTATGGGTTGGAAAACTTGTCTTATCATATATGAATTATTGATAACTTTCGCTTTCGAAAATTATGTAAATAAGCTGCCCATATGGGCAGCTTATTGTATTTTTTGCTTAGCGTGGGGTTTTTCTAAAAGGCTGGTGGTACCCCATCGCTATCAAGCTA
>NZ_AYMH01000096.1:0-4197 GCF_000633475.1 Bacillus sp. H1a
AAAATACAAATAAAGTATTATCATTTAGTGTTCTTATTGCTGGAATAGCTTGTTTCATTGCGTCTAATTTTTTTAAAGAGCGTAAAGTATAAAATATTTTATGTATATAAAAATGAGACGTCTATATAATTTTCAATTAAGCTTTTTTATAAAAATTGTATAATGTTTCGCAAAGTAGAATTCCGTTTTGATCAATCTTTTTTCAAAATGGATTCCTTTTTTCTCTTATCAAATAAGGGTTTGTAAAACATTTCTGGTTAAACTTTATTCCAGACCAATATCAAATTATATAAGGATGGCAAACCGAAAAAACATAATGTTGCTGAAATAATTAAAAACACGTTCCCAGAAGGAATTAAAAAGGCCCACTGGAGTTAATTCTAATTGTTCTTAAGACTAAAATGAAAACATAAAATAATCTAGATTCAGTTAGAAGATAGACTCGAACTACTCATCACTTAATGTCCTTATGGACTGTTTGTAGTGGGGAGTAGTTCAAGGGCTGTCTATATGAGTTTATAATTTTATAGTTTACATAACATATATTATCGATAGTTGAGGATTTCATCGAATCTTCATCTCAAAATGAATAGTAATCTTGTGTCATTGAGATGGAAAGTGGGAATTTGCTCATTTTCCGGTCTATGTTATGGATAGCGTAATGCAGTAAATCGATCTAGGATGGTCACAGAATCTTTTACTAAAAAAAATTTACTTCTGTTATTTAAGATTTACATTATTAAATTAATATATTAATAGGTAAAAAGTTTTAATTCTAAGCTAAAAATGTCTCATATCTCAAAACAAAGAGTATTCTTGATTTTTGAGATATGTGAGAAAAAATGCCGGTTCATGTAGCCTTCCTTTGTATTTATTTCAAAAAATATCGCCACCCATACTTTTCCCAGGAGCTACTTCATGTAAATTACCTTCCCGACGCTTTCACCCTAAAAATTTAGCTTGTTCTTTGGTAATATAATTATCCGGTAATTTTTTATGTTCTTTTACATATTTAGTAACCTCATCAAAACCTGTAGGATATTTTGTGAAGTCTGTATTTTTGGCTACCGCTTCTAGAGGTATCAGTATGTCCAATTTTTAGAGATTACTTGTAATTACCTTGAAGTTTTTGCACCAGAACCCATCATCTTTATGTTGATGATAAAGCTTTTTAAAATGATCCCATCTCTCCTTTTATGTAACTGCCTAATTAAAATATTGTTTTAACAACTCACTACCTGTTTTAATTGTTGTATACCATTGTCCGTCATACCCTTTTCCTTCTGATGGATTATGGAAGTCTTCATATCTTTCTAAATCCTTGTTTGTCTCAAATTCTTCCTTCACACTCTCTAAGTCTTCATCTTCAATCCCACCGAAAACCCTCCCCATTTCATAGTTTCCATCTTCGTCAATGCGTTCTTGTAAGAAATAATGTTTGTCTTCTTCTAAAGGAGTTATCTTACCTTTTCTTATCGAGTAGAGGTGTTTTGTTTCTACTACCTCTACCATTATTGTAAACCAACCAACTCTTACAATGGTGCATGGTGTCAACCCTTCAAATGTAAGTGCAACTACTTTTTGGTCTTTCTCCAATTTCCCCATCTTCCCTACCCCTATTCTTCAAATATTTTCTTTTTACTACGTTTATGTTCATTTGTATGTTCAGATACGACTACATGTCTGTTTTGACGTAAGAAATCCTCTAAACCAAATGTAATAAGCGGTTCACTTACCACTTGTGCATGTAATTGACCTTCCTCTTCTTTTCCAACTACTGTGTCTAGTAATCTATCACCGCTTAACACATCACCTAGTTTTAGTTCTTCACCTTTTGCTGATTGAATACCTGTTTTGATGTTTTCGACCATCTTAATACCCCTCTCTATTTTAGAGATTACTTACACGTATATTATAGTTTTTGCACCAGAACCAGTTTGAAATCCTTAGAAGGAGCACTATCGTTAGTAATAAATTTCTGAATATTATAAGCTATGTTGAAAAAATTCAGCATCGATTTTTTCGACATAATTTGACAAAACGTTCCATCTTAATATGGTATTTTATTAATTATGCAAGGTGAAAAGTATGCAAGATAAAGAAGAAATGATAGCGCTTGCGTTAAAGGAAGGGGGAATTATACCAGGTATAGCATTATGTTGTGAAGATCATGAAGAGGAAAAAGGACAGACTATTTCTGACCTACCATTCGAGTATTAATTATATACCATCTATCCCTAGTACTATCAAATTAATGGAAATAAGGGGATTTCTAACTAGGGTCCCTTACATGCCCATTAACTTAAGAATTCCGAATTACCCCAAAACGAAAAAATGAGCTTTTTTGTTACAAGTTTGTACAAAATTTCGTTCTGGGGGGTACTACAAAATATTAGGTTGATGGATGTGTGGCGGTACCCCATGCCCATCAAGTTAAAGATTTTGAAATACCCCCAAGTGTAAAGAAAACGTTATTTTCTAAAGTTAATGAATTCCAAAAACTTAATTTGTTTTTTCTTTATTTCTCAGTTACTTAATTTTTACAAAAAAGACTATCTTCTTGCTTGTGCACAGGGATAGTCTTCTTAATTATTAATTAGTTGGAACAGCCTTTACAAACGGTGAGAACTTATCTTCATAGATACCTTAGCCTTTAAGACTATATAAGTCCAACGATTATTTTTGATTTTTAATAACTACTTCAGTCACGGCTAGTGATTTTCTCGGTTTAATATTATCCATAATAGACGAACCACCAACATTTTAATGAAAATATACACTAAGCAAATTTCTTATGTACATTCTTTTTATGCTATTAACTACATCTTTCTAAAATACTAGCTAATTCTTCATGGTTTGTTTGCATAACCCAATGCCCACCTCTTTGAATAGAATATACATCCCATTTTCTTTCCTTTGCTATTTCAGCAGATCTTTGAAAAATAGGGGCCATTGGCCAATTTGCAGGATGATCAAGAATTTCTATATATGTATGTGGGATCTCATTCACTATCGAATTATTCATTTCAATTGATTGTGTAAATGCTAATAGCGGCATAGCAACTTTTCTTTGATCTGATGCATTTCTTGGAATAATACGCCATCCATCTCCATGAACCTTTACTTCTTCTATAAAATGTGCAGACATTTCCGGTCCAGAAATATCCATTACAGAATCTCCGTTATTTGGAATCATCGCGTCAATATACACAATATTTTTAATACATTCTGGAATAACTTCTGCAACCCCCGTTATTACCATTCCAGCATAGCTATGCCCTACTAAAATAACCTCCTTTAATTTTTCATAGTGAATAACGTTCACAATATCTTGAATATATGTTTTTAATCCTACACTCGGATGTGAAAGATGCGCTCTTTCTCCAAGTCCAGTTAATGTAGGTGTATATACTTCATGCCCCTCTTTTCTCAACTGTGTTGCAACTTCCCTCCAAACATATCCACCATCCCATGCACCATGTATAAGTATAAATGTTGCCATAATATATCTCCTCTCTAATACATTTAACATTTGATATTCCAAAAATCCATTATAATACATTTTTACAAAATTAACCTTATATGCCCCTCAACTTAAGAGATTTTAATACTCTCAAATATAAAAAACGTCATCCTTTCTGTATATTTTTACAAAAAGAATAATGTTTTTTCCGTTTTATAGATACAATCTCATTTGTTTTTCTTGGTGTTCCGCATCCCATTCACTTAAATAAGATGCATATTCTAATTCACATGGATCATCATGTAAGATAAAAATAAACTCTAATTTATTTCCATCACAATCAAGCTAAGAAAAGAAAATACCCTAAAACGAGAAAATTGACATCTCCTGGTGAAAATGTACATTTTTTTGTTTTAGGGGCGTTAAAAAATTCTCAAGTTGATGGATGTGGAGTCTCGCCACATAATAAAAAGAAAGGAACATTTTGTACATATCAAATATGTTCCTACCTTTGATTTTATTGAGTTTAACATCTATGACCTAAAAATAACAAATGAAGAGCTTTTTTATATGAATAATTCCTCTTGATTAATATGCGGATCCCATGGTCAAGGCTTATATAAGAAAAATTCTTTCATCACTCCGTAAAATCATGCAGCATGTTCTCCTATAAGGGATTCAACCGAGATACGTGTATATCTCGACTGAACCCCTTATAGCAATAAAACCAGCTT
>NZ_AYMH01000097.1:0-1689 GCF_000633475.1 Bacillus sp. H1a
TACGAGGGCACTGAAAAACTCCATCTGGTTCCACTTAGCGAGGTATTCGACGATTGAATCGTCGAATACCTCGCCTTTTTAATTTATAATAGAGAGACTAAATGCAGGTGGTGTTCCCAATGATTTCAAACCAAGAGACTTTCAACTTAAGTCCATATATGGCTATTTACGATATTGTCGTGCCAAAAGATAATATGCTTCGTCAAATTAACGAACTAGTGGATTTCTCATTCATTTTAGAGGAATTGAAAACAAAATATTGTTTAGACAATGGAAGAAATGCGATTCCTCCGATTCGAATGTTTAAGTACTTATTGTTAAAAGCCATTTTTGATGTATCTGATGTAGACCTTGTCGAACGTTCAAAATATGACATGTCTTTCAAGTATTTTTTAGGTATGGCGCCAGAAGATGACGTGATTGATTCAAGCTCACTCACAAAATTCCGCAGACTTCGTCTTCAAGACGTAAGTTTATTAGATATGCTCATTGGAAAAACAGTTGAAATCGCACTCGAAAAGAACATTATCAAAAGTAAAACAATCATTGTGGACGCAACACATACCAAAGCACGTTATAACCAAAAATCACCGAAAGAATTTTTACAAGAGAAATCAAAACATACCCGCAAAGCAGTGTATCAACTTGATAAATCCATGAAAGAAAAATTTCCAAAGAAGAATACTTCTAACGAAGTAAAAGATGAATTAGCTTACTGTGAAAAATTGATTGCCATTATTGAAAACAAACCACAAATCGCCCATCTACCAGCTGTAAAGGAAAAATTGAACGTGTTAAAAGAAGCTGTAGAAGATACGCAAGAACATCTAAATTATTCAACAGACACCGATGCACGAGTAGGACATAAAACAGCAAACAGTTCTTTCTTTGGTTATAAAACACATTTAGCAATTAGTGATGAACGTATTATTACAGCAGCAGTCGTTACAACAGGTGAAAAATCAGATGGACATTATCTACAAGAACTGATTGAAAAAAGTAAAGTAACAGGAATGGAAGTTGAAACAGTCATTGCTGACACGGCTTATTCAGGGAAAAACAATTTACTTTATACAAAAGAACAAAGCATTCAACTGATTTCTAAGTTAAATCCAATGATTACTCAAAATGGGCGAGCAAACGGAAAAGGATTTGACTTTAATAAAGATGCAGGTTTATTTGTATGTCCAGCAGGACATTTAGCAAAAAGAAAAAGTAAAAAACCAGATTCACATCCAGGAGCAAGTGCAAGAATGGTTTATTTTTTTGACGTTGAAAAATGTAAGGTCTGTCCACTCCGAGAAGGATGTTTTAAAGAAGGCGCAAAAACTAAAACCTATTCTGTTGCCATTAAATCAGAGGAACATTTAGACCAACAAGCTTTTCAAGAAACAGCAGAATTTAAACGTTTAGCTCGAGAGCGCTATAAAATCGAAGCAAAAAATAGTGAGTTAAAAAATAAACACGGGTACGATCAAGCATCGGCTGCGGGTTCATTTGGCATGCAAATTCAGGGAGCAACGACGATATTCGCTGTCAATCTAAAAAGAATCTTGAAGCTTCTGAATGAAAAAGGGTAATAAATAAGCAAAAAATTAGGGCGTTTCCTGTTCAAAATTGAACAAGAAGCGCCCTATCTTTCTCTAGAACGAATTTATTTATAAAAAACGCAAGTTTTTCAGTGCCCTC
>NZ_AYMH01000098.1:0-8345 GCF_000633475.1 Bacillus sp. H1a
TCAACGTACAATGAACTTCAACAATTATTAGCTACCTCCTAAACATTGTTCCTCATTTACCAACCTGTTTATGCTTTTTTCAAACTTTGCAACAGAACCGCTACACTCCTCATTGTAACTTTAATTCCATCTTATTGATTTTTTAATAATAAATATACAACCTAGTAATGATAATAGATATACAATGAGAATAATATATAATTGTTTTGGTTCAATGCTATCAAAATAAAGACTCATAATTGGATATGACCAAGGGAATAGTATCCAATAGTTTGTATGAGAAATAAAAAAACTACCTAGTCCACCTATAACCCCTACTAATAATGAAAGTAACGGGATTTTATAAAATATTATATTTATTAAAAAATGTAGATTCACAATAATTAAAGAGCTGATTACCATAAAAAGTATAGAAAAACTTACTCTTTGATAAACAGTCCCGAGATTATCAACCGTTAATACTATAGGTATACTAGTTATGACTAAAGCACATATTAAATAACAAAAAGTAATTATTAAGCAAAACAAAAACTTATTACTTAATATAGTTTTTAAAGTGATCCCATGATAAATAGCAGACATATATCCTTTTCTTCTGAATTCGTTTACAAAAGAAAATGACACTAATAGACCTATCGCAATAGGTAAAAATAACCTACAAAAAAGGCTCAGAATCGCTATATGCATGAAAACGCCATCTTTTAATTGAGGCGATACAGTTAGAAAAACTTGAAAACTAATTGGTACCAACAGAAATACTAGTAACAGGATATACAATCCATTATGAAGACTTTTTTTATATTCACCTAAAATACCCACTTATTTCACCCTTTATTATTCATATGTATAATATTTAAAACTCACAGTCAATAACATAATTCCTAAAATATATATTGAAGAACTTGCAAGATATAATAAAATAGTTGTTTCTTTAAACATAACGTCACTTACTATATTCAATGCATAAAATATTGGAAATGTCTTTGTAAATATTAAAGGGAATAATCCATATGTTACGATAAAAAATATCCAAATAACTGACAAGGATGCCGCAAGAATTCCCTTTTTTATAATTAAGTGAAAAAGCAATTGAGAATATGGTATTGCTAAAGATAAAATGGTACAAAGTATCAACATTTTTAAAAAATAAAGTATTGATATTTCATATCCATTTATAAAAGTATAGATACCCATAACCGAAAAATTTAAAATATTAAAGATCAAATAGAACAGTATAAACAATAAATTTTTAGCTACCAATAACTTGAATTTTGAAATGGGTTTTGTATAAATAATGGCCCAAGTACCATATTTATTTTCAGAAGAAATGATAAAATACCACATACAAGCAGAAAAAATGCTTAACGTTAGTGTATTAAAGTTTACTGTAATTGCTATAAGATTTGTAGATTGAAACATGTCAGGATTATTCTTGTTAAAAATAAAATAACTTATACACAAAAAGCTTGATAATAATGAAAAAAACAAAGAAATTAATAATAATTTTCTCCCACCAATTTTCCTCATCTCACTATTTACACTTTTAAAGATAAATTGCATTATTATAGTAACTCCTTTTGTTTAGTTAAAGATAAAAATACTTCCTCTAATGTTGGCTTTTTAGGGCTAACTTCAAAAATATCTATATCATTTTTTATTAATATTCTGGTTAAATTAGGAACACTATCTTGATCTATTATTATTTTGAATACCCCTTCTTTTTCTATGCTATAAGGTATACCCTCTGTATTTAAAATCCTCTCTGTGGCAGCAGTATCCTTAACATGAACAATATATTCTCCAGAAGTAATAATACTGTTTAAATTCCCTTCATAGAGTAAGCTACCCTTATGTAGTAATGCTATGTGATCTGCTATCATTTCAATTTCAGCTAAATTATGACTAGAAATAAATATAGTCTTCCCCTCATTTTTTACTAAATGCAGTAATAAATGCCTTATCTCGTGTACTCCCTCTGGGTCTAATCCATTTGTCGGCTCGTCAAGAATTAGTATTTTAGGATTATTAAGAATAGCAAAGGAAATACCTAGCCTTTGTTTCATTCCTAAAGAAAAATCTTTAACTTTTTTATCTTTTGCTTTATATATTCCTGTAGTTTTTAATACTCTATCTATTTCATCTAAAGGTTTATTAATCATTTTTTGTACATAGGCTAAATTTTCATATGCTGTTAAATTAGGATAATAGGTAGGTGAATCAATAAAACAACCCACATTTTCAAATAATTCTTCTTTCCATTCTTTGATATCTTTATTATTAAATAATATCGTTCCTTTATCTAATGGAATTAATCCTAATAACATTCGCATAGTTGTTGTTTTCCCTGCACCATTTGGTCCAATAAAAGCATATAAACTTCCTTCAGGAACAGATAAGTTTAAATCACTTACAATGGATTGATTTTCAAAAGATTTTGTTAAATTTTTAGCTTGAATTGCTAATTTCATTTTGTTCCTCACTTTCCCATTCCCAAATAAAATTAAGTATCTATTAAATTCTTGATTTATTAAATATCTATTTATCCTTTACCTAATGTTTGCAATCTGGATTTAGAAGATATTTCTCGTTGTTCTAATTTTTTATCAGTAAGTTCATAAACTCTATCTACACGCTCTAAAATATTTTCGTCATGAGTGATAATAATCTTAGTGGATGGTATGGCAAATATATTTTCAATAACAGCATTTGCCGTTTCTCTATCTAAATGGTTAGTTGGTTCATCTAAGATAAGAATCGGATATTCTTTCATGAACAGGCGTAACATAGCTAACCTTTGTCTTTGGCCACCGGAGAAATTTGTTCCTCCCTCAGAGATAAAAATATCATTTATACTTTGAAATTGAATATAATTACTTAGATTCAATTTATCTATAGAATCCTGGATTTTTGAAGGGTCATAATTTATATCAAAGTAAGATAAATTCTCAGATAGACTTCCTCTAAACAAAACTCCATCCTGAGTCATTAGTCCTACCTTTTTTCTTAGTTCCTCACTGTTCCAATCTTTAATATCTCTATCGTCTATTAATATATTACCCTTATCGGGAGTATGCAATTTTAATAATAAGTTAGCCAAAGTGGATTTACCGCTGCCACTTTCTCCAACAATAGCAATACTTTCGTTATTTTTAATGTTCAAACTTAAGTTTTCTATTATTTTTTTGTCATCAAAACTAAACGAAATATTATTGAATTGAATTGAGCCTCTAAGAATGTTTACTTTAGTATCCGATACATCTTTTTCTAGTTCCTCTTCCAAGATGTCTAAAGTTCTTAATAAAAGTGGTTTAACTGAATTCCAATTTAAAATTGATCCTATAATCGTTGAAACCGGAGAAAATATAATACTAGATATAGCAATAAAGAAGAAAATATTACTTAAATCCCCTTCTCCTTTACTAAAATTATAAAATCCTACAGCAAGCATTATGATAATAAATATTGTTGATAGGGAACTATTAAATGATTCTAAAGCATTTTGTTTTAGTACTCGTTTATGAACCGTATCTAGGTATTTATTATAATCTTTTTTCCATACAGATTTAATTCTAGAAAAAATCCCTGTGGCCTTTACATAATACATCGCTTTTAATGATTCATTAATTTTCCCTCTATGTTCTCCTAGGTAATAAGTTTCGACTAAATTAGCATTATATATAAATTTTCCTAAGGAAATATTGATAAATAGGGAACTAGCAATAAAAAACATCAATATTAAAGTATAAAAAGTCTCAGTATATAATAGATACATCAATAATGGAATGATAACTACTATTGATATAATCATTTCAATCAGATCCTCTAAAATATATCCTCGTATTGACTCTAGACTCATAATTCTTACATTTAAATCCCCTGCATGACGTGTAGTAATCTTTTCTATGGGGATATTAAACATATGCTCAAAAACTTTTGTTGTACTTTTTCTATCAATTTCTTTTTGAAATTTTACTTTTATAATTGAAGTTATAGATTTTATCCCTATAACAACTATTAAACTACCCAATATAATTAAAAGGTATCTTACATCCACTTCCTTTGAAGCATTCAAAATATCCATAAACTTTTTCAAAATAAAGGGGAAAGCAAAAAATGAGATTTGTGCTAACAATGCTAATAGTGCTAGTAAAATAATCTGGCTAGGAGATATAAAATGATCAATATATCTAAGTAGTATATGTTTTTCACGCCTTTTAATATTTTGCTGTATGTCTTCTTTCTTTTCTATTACTAAGATATAGTTACAGAACATCTCTTCAAAACTTCTTATATCGATTACCATTGGCCCTGCCTTAGGATCTACAATATAAAATTTATTTTCTTTAACCCTTTCAATAATTACAAAGTGATTAAAGTCCCAAAATGCTATCATCGGCTTTTGTATCCTTTGTAAATTAGTTATATTTTCTATCCTATATGCAGTTGCAGAGAGTCCATACGATTCACTAACTTTTTTAATATCCAACAAACTCCATGCCGATTTTTTATTGATAATTTTACTATTTCTAATTTCCGAAGCTTGTACTGCTAAACCGTAATAATGCATAATCATTGCAAGACAACTAGGCCCACAATCAAAAGATGTCATTTGCGGTATAAACTTAACTTTCTTTCTTAACATATTTATCACCTATTCTAGGCATTAAAGTATAAAATGCTATTTAGTTTATTATTCTCTAACCTTTGTAAAAAATACAAAACACTTCCTAAACCTGTAAATAATGCGATTTTATGAGGATTAAAATCTTCTATAGCAAAATTATTCAAAAAGTTATTTGTTACTTTCATAACAATTTGTTTTTCATTTTTCTCTAGCATACCTCTATTTTCTAACTCCAATAAAAAGTCTAGTTTCCCCATTAAACCATGACATAAACAATAATCATTATTTTCATGTAATGTACTTAAGATTTGATTTTTAAAAAAGATTAAATCTGATTGTATATCTTCATTTTGATATAATTCTAAAATTTTAATTCTTGATATTCCCATTCCACTAAACCCTTTACACCAACTATCTGTATACTCATATTCATTCATACTCATTTTCTCACTTTTATGTATACAATGTATTACCCTATCGTACTTATTGGTTTTTAATATGTCTTTTAACTTATAAAATGCGAGAAGTTGTCCTGATAATCCATGAACAAACCCCTTTAATGAATCTTCTAAATTTAGCGTATCGTGAGCTTTCCAATATACAAATTCATCATGTGCTTGCATATTATTGACAATGTAGTCGCCGAGATTTTCAGCCACTTTAAGCAATATTTTATACTTAGGATTAATTTGATAGAACTTAACTGCAGTTAAAATTAGACCTGCAGAACCCCCTAATATATCAAAAGCTTTATCGTTATATACACCTTTTTCGATATCCGAGTTGATATCCATAAATATTTGCAATATCACCTTTTCGTTAAAAGAGGTTATATACGGTAAATTTGTTAAATAGTAAGAAATAATGGCGTTAGAACCATTTACAAAACCATAATTTTTTTTATTTTTGTTAAGTATTTCTTGCAAGGCTTTTTGTTCGAGTTTATTTATAATTTCAATGTGATTAAGATCAGCATTATTTCTCAATAATGAACTTATTCCCAATAATCCATCATACATTCCATTATTCAAATGGTTTATCTCAAGCTCACCTTGCCAATTTGTTTTTAATCCAATAAAATCTACATCTCCATCTTTTGATATATAACTACCATCAAGAATTTTTCCTGTAATTGCTTCCTTTATTTTATTTGTAGATAAATTAGTTTGAAAATTAATTGTTTCCTTTACTGTATTCAGCTTATATAGATTATCATTTTGATTAGAAAGGGATATTTCTATAATTTTTCTTTGTAATAAAAAGTCAGAATATGAAATTTTTTTGAATTTCATTTCTAAATCTATTTCAGTATTCGAAAAACCCTCGCAAGATCCCCATTCATACTTATTAAAGAAATATGGAACATCATAGGATAATAGTGCCTCTATCTCTTTTTGAATAATATCTTTCCTAGTAGCCAAGTAGATGTTTTTTTTAAGAATATTTTGCAAATATTTTATAGTCTTTAATTTATTCTCTAATAAATCCGGAATATTTAGTCTATCTAATAAAAGAGTATAGACTTTTGTATTTCGATATACTTTTCGATAATTCCATTTAGAAACACTGTTTTTCAATATATGCATATATTCCTCTTTATTTTTTAAAACTGAATTATATGCATCCTCAAAACCTTTAATAATATCATTTATATAATTATCATACTCGTATATATCATCGTTAAAAAACGGTAAATTCTGAACTGTATCTTCTACTATTGTCTCTTCTCTTATTTCAATTGGGTTCGATGTAAATTCATTTTTTATTTTAATTGTTTTTACTAAAGTCTTCATTACTCTCCCAATTGCACTGTAATCTCTTATTACCTCTCTACCTCCACTAAACCTTATAGGTAGCATTCTAGAATTTAATACTGAATTAGATAATATAAAACTACTGGTTTCTTCAGTGATACTTGGATTTAATGTACTTCCTAATGTCTCAAAATCAATTATGACTGGTGAGGATTGTTTAGCTATGATATTTTCATTATGTATGTCACTTCCATTAATCAAATATATTACAGAAAGCACTACACCTAAATTATAATAATAACCTTTAATTTGCTCATTAGATTCACATGATTCATGATTAATATATTCCATATATCCATAATTTTTTTTATTAACTACTTGTGGAATAAAGATATCTGTATTTAAATCCTTATTCAGTTGATTAATTAAACTATGATATAAAATAGAATTTTTCAAATCAACTGGTTTTAAAATTACCTTATTATTAAATTTATCTTCTAAAAGTATTGTTCTCTTTCCATTATTATGATAGTCACCTAGGTTAATAACTTTTTCTACATGCATAATATTAAAACCCGACATTTTATGAATTTCTTTTTGATCTTTTTCAAGAGCTCCTTGTAACCAAATTATATAATTTATTTCATTTTTAATTATTGTAAAAATTTTTTCACTTAATAAAGGTAACATTTTAAAAAAATTCATATGGAATTTTTTTAAATGAAAGAAATTATTTGTAAAATACTTATATTCTTCATCGGCATCAATTCCTATTAAAGCTTTTTCTACTCTAAGTTTATTTATGTATACAATTAAGGATGGCCTTAATACTTGATATAGTCTTTTTTCTAAATCAAACATTATCGATTCAGAAATCCTCTCACTATTACCAAAAAAATCAATTTTATTTATTATCATATTTTTAAAGAATACTAAATATGTTTGTATTATTTTATGAAAGTTATAGCTTTCATCATTCTTAATGACATCATTACATGAAAAATCCTCTAAAAAGATAACAAAATTTTTTTCTAGGTATTCTTTTGTTACTAAAGAATTTGACCCATTATCTATTGTATTCAAAATTCCATGTGAATTATTTTTCATAATAACCTCCTCTTTTTATAGGTAGGAGAAATAGTTAGAAATTCATTATCATTAAAGAGAGTAAGGCCTTTCGCCTTACTCTCTTTAACTATTAGCGGCATTTTTTACAAATTCTTTGTCCCGCAATTGTGATGCATGCAAAAGGTTGGTTCCAAGGACAATCTTTAGTTAAAGTTTCAACCCAACCAGGTCCTATACCACCAACTAATTGTTCAATCTCTTCATCTTCTACGACTTGTAAATATTTTTCAGTTTCCATTTCAATACCTACCTTTTTGTTTTTTTGAAAATGATGTTATAAATTCAATATTTTACCACAACATTGTCTAGAAATAATATATCATTAAATATTCAAAAAAAAAAGGTATTTTTAGAAAAAATCCAAAATAATCAGATAACTCACTATATAAATATACTAAATAAAGAACTATATATTATTTAACCACCTAAAATTCAGGTGCTATTTTTGGTTTTGGTGCAAAATAAAACAAAAGAGAATAAAGCACATATAATTCCTAACGGAATCGTATCTTATTTTGCAAGTCCAAACAATTGATGGATAAATTCTTTTTGATTTTGGACAGACTGGTTCCGTAAAGCAATCTGTTCTTTTTTAATCATATGCATGGTTTCTACTCCAGAAATAATGGATGTAGCTGTGTCAAAAGATTTAAGACCTAGCGTAGAACGGATTCGCTTCTTTATTCTTGTTCTACTATGTTATTCAAGTACTTTTGTTGTCTAAGTCGCATATCGTTAGGGGTTCTGTTGCAAAGTTTGAAAAAAGCATAAACAGGTTGGTAAATGAGGAACAATGTTTAGGAGGTAGCTAATAATTATTGAAGTTCATTGTACGTTGA
>NZ_AYMH01000099.1:0-1712 GCF_000633475.1 Bacillus sp. H1a
TCGTCGTGGAACTGAGAAGCTTCCACTTCAAGCTTTGCTAAGTGGTGAGTAGTTCACAGTCATACTTACTTGTTAATCTACTCTTGTTTTCTCTTCTCTAGGGTCTAAGTATATTTTATCCTTGTATATGATGACTTTAAACGTGTCACCCCTCTTTACCCTATCGAACACTTCTTGTTCAACTAGAACTGCATTATACTTATGGTCTGCTGAAATGTATAACTCGTTTGTTGGGTATATGGAAGATTGATTTGTTTGTAGCTCAATTTCTACCTTACCTTCTACCTGTTTTCCGTTTTGAACTCGGTGATACTCCCAATACCCCTCGACTGCTTTCCAACCTAAACAGAAGATGATCATACCTATGAAAGTTAGAAGGATACATTTTCTTTTCCTCTTCTTCTCTTCCTTTGTCTTCGGCTTAGTTTCGATAATCTCAGTTGTTCGAACCATACCTAAGAGTTCTTTTATTTCTTCAATTTCTTCTTTTAAGTTCTCTAACCCTTCCTCGTATTCTACCATTTCATACAGGTTTTCTGATACAAAACGCATGTTAGGATAATTTACTAGATAGTCTTCTAAGTCTTCTTCCTCTATATCGAATTTTTAATGTACATTTCCGTCTTCATCAATGATTCGAATGTGAACATTTTCTTCTTTCACCGTCATCTGATCTACCCCTCTTAGAACAACCCTTTTCTTAACTATATAAATACCTGAATATCCTTATTTCTATCATACAGGATAAAAAGTATAAATTCTTAATTAATACCATTTTTTAAACATCTATTTTATTTTTAAAATGACTTTATTATTTTATAACAACTTTATTATTCGTGAACATATGTCTCCGCTTTTGTCATTAGAAATGGAGATATAGGGGAGCGCTTTTGAAAAATTACTGATTCTATTTTATGTACAGCATATCACTACTTTAATCTTCTTTGTAATATAGATATATCCCTATTTCTATAATTAGATATTTCCCTATAGCTCCACTTTTATTATTAGAAATGGAGGCATAGGGGGGCGCCTTTGAAAAATTACTGATTCTATTTTATGTATAGCATATCACTACTTTAATCTTCTCTGTAATTTGAAAATATCCCTATTTCTATAATTAGATATTTCCCTATATCTCCACTTTTGTTATTAGAAATGGAGGCATAGGGGGCACCTTTGAAAAATTACTGATTCTATTTTATGTACAGCATATCACTACTATAACCTTCTTTGTAATATAGATATATCCCTATTTCTATAATTGGATATTTCTCTATACTTCTACTCTTGTTACCAGAAATGGAGGTATAGGGAGCGCTTTTGAAAAATTACTGATTCTATTTTATGTATAGCATATCACTACTTTAATCTTCTTTGTAATTTGGAAATATCCCTATTTCCATACATCCACTATCAAAAATATTGAAATAGGTCATGGTCATCAAGTTACGCCTATGCAACGTCAATTATAGGAAAGTTTGTTTCTTTTTTAAAAAGCCCCAAAACAAAAAAAATTGTACAGCTCACCTAACAATATCCATTCTCTCGTTTTGGGATATTTGCTTTTCTTAGCTTGATGGGCATGGGATATGGGGATATAAGGACTTTTTCAAAAAATGAATGGAGTGGTATAAATGATAGATTCTATTGCATGTACCACATATCACTGCTATAATCTACTTTTAGAAATAGGGAAATATCCCTATTTC
>NZ_AYMH01000100.1:0-542 GCF_000633475.1 Bacillus sp. H1a
CTTAAGTTGATGGATGTGTGGCGAGACCCCATCGCTATCAAGCTAAGCTCATGTAACGTCAATGATAAGCGAGATTGTTTCTTTTTTTCGAAAGTCTATATGTAGGTGCTTTAAAGATTTGCATACGAAATAAACCCTAACGGGTTTCCTTTTTTGAATTAAGCCGCTTGATTATCAGACAGGGTACAATTGTAAACGACACCTAATATATCAAAGACTGTTTTCTTCTCATATCGATGAGATTTTCGCCCGTTTTGCTGTAGAAGATTGAATAGGCGATATAGAACCTTTGATAGTTCTTGGGTGTCTTTCTGTATAGCTTGGAAAAGAAGAAGAAAATAATCTCTAATCATATATATGGCCTTATACTCACTCAGTTCTCGTTTCTTTTTCATAAGAAGTAATTGACGCATTTGAAACATGATAGAAGAACAGAGTAGAATGGCAATCAATTGTCCATACAAATGGCACTCCCATCTTTCTGGTTTTATCTTTTTACACTGATGAATTTGAAAGAATGACTTCCACGTTTTAAATAAAAT
>NZ_AYMH01000101.1:0-301 GCF_000633475.1 Bacillus sp. H1a
CTCATAAACAACACTCAAAATATCAAAGACTGTCTTTTTCTCGTATCGATGAGATTTTCGTCCGTTGCGCTGTAGGAGGTTAAACAGACGAAGGAGAACCTTTGATAGCTCTTGGGTGTTTTTGTGTAATGCTTGGTGAAAAAGTAAAAAATAATCCTTAATTATGTACATCGCTTTATATTCACTTAGCTCTTTCTGTTTCTTACGTAACAGGAGTTCTCGCATTTTAAACATAGTAGAAGAACATAATAGAATACTAATGAGTTGCCCATAAAGGTGACATTCTAATCGCTCTTGTTTA
>NZ_AYMH01000102.1:0-1070 GCF_000633475.1 Bacillus sp. H1a
TCGTATGTTTCTAAACTTCGCATGATAACAGTAGATAAGAACCCTGCCTATCCTGTAGCGATTCAAGAGTTGAAAGAAGAGAAACATATGCCTGAAGGCATACAACTAAGGCAAGTTAAATATCTCAATAATATAGTGGAACAAGACCACCGGTTTATTAAAAGGTGAGTTCGTTCTATGTTAGGATTCAAGTCGTTTAAAACAGCAATCTCTATATTGAGTGGTGTTGAAGCCATGCATATGATGAAAAAAGGGCAACTTATTTTACTGGATAAGTCTGTCCAAAACCAGAAAGAATTTATTCATAAATTGTTTGGCTTAGCTTCATAAGATAGAAATGAAGAGGAAATTGCTACTCTATGTTTCTAACTAACATTTTCGCACCAGAACCAAACTTCAATGATATCAAGGGGTTTAAGAGTTTTCGTAGTTATCAATTTTGATAACTACGAAAAACGTTTATATAACAAGGTTAATAAGAGCTTTCTTACAAAAAATAAATAAACAGTTACTAATTTTGATAAAAAGGGGTACTGACACACATCCATCAACTTAAGATATATTTTTATATAAAATGCGGTCTTTCCATATAGTTTTTATTATCTTTTATAGATTTTATAAAAGTAGGCATATCAAATAAACCCTGACGGGTTTCAAATTTTTTACTATGCTACCTGATGAGTAGAAGTGGTATACTCATAAACAACACTCAAAATATCAAAGACTGTCTTTTTCTCGTATCGATGAGATTTTCGTCCGTTGCGCTGTAGGAGGTTAAACAGACGAAGGAGAACCTTTGATAGCTCTTGGGTGTTTTTGTGTAATGCTTGGTGAAAAAGTAAAAAATAATCCTTAATTATGTACATCGCTTTATATTCACTTAGCTCTTTCTGTTTCTTACGTAACAGGAGTTCTCTCATTTTAAACATAGTAGAAGAACATAATAGAATACTAATGAGTTGCCCATAAAGGTGACATTCTAATCGCTCTTGTTTAATAGATTTACAACGATGGATTTGAAACCAAGATTTCCATATTTTAAATAACAGTTGTCGGGTAAAGAACTGGCG
>NZ_AYMH01000103.1:0-463 GCF_000633475.1 Bacillus sp. H1a
CAATTTGCCAACGTAGTGAATATAAATCATAAATTTTCTCTTTTGGTACCCATTCCATAGGAATGTTTGTCATATATACCGTAATACCTTGTAAAAGTTTCGTACGCTCTGTATATGTAATTCCTTTTTTCTTTTCGCGAATAGCTCGGTCACGTAGGCGTTTCTGTTTTTGCTCCTCTGTACATTTATAAACCACAATACGAGTAGGCAGTTTGTCTTTACTCCCTACATATACATCATGTAATTCATACACTTGTCCAGGTTGTAATTGTTTCATGATGTCTTCCAAATGAATTTGTATATATACCGGTCTCAATTGAGCGGGTTTTGTTTTAAATACCACTGTTTCGAACTCTTTTCTATATATTTTAGTTGGTAACTTAAGACGCGATAAATAATATCCCTGCTTGTCTTGCATAGACTTAAAGTCTTGTAAACGGAAATATCCTAAGTCACGAATATA
>NZ_AYMH01000104.1:0-2232 GCF_000633475.1 Bacillus sp. H1a
GCTTAACTAAAGCAAAAATGGCTCTAAAGATAGCAAATGTGGTTGCTTAACTATAGCGAAAATGGTTCTAAAGATAGCAAATTTGGTTATATACTTGTTATAGTTAGTAGAGTAGTAGAGGTAGGAAAGAAGGGACGTATGTAGATATGTCTAAAAATCAAGATTTACAGATTAAAGAGAATAATATTGTTTCAAAATCAAATACTTTGATTGAAGCAAATTCACGTTTGAATTTAGTGGAACAAAAAATGTTACTTTGTTTGGCTAGTAATATTGAACCCAATGATTGGGATTTTAAAACTTACACATTCCCCATTAAACATTTTCATGATCTACTTGGTCTAAATGGATCTACTAAATATTCGGAGTTAAGTAAAATTACAAAGGAATTATTATCAAAAGTAATTGAAATTCGGGCTGGGGAAGAGCTGATACAGGTATCCTGGCTTTCTTCAGCAATTTATAACAGGAATAAAGGAACAATTGATATGCGTTTCGATCCGTTATTAAAGCCATTTTTATTAGAATTAAGCAGCAAGTTTACAAGCTATAGACTAGCTAATGTTATTAAATTGAAAAGTACATACGCTATACGTATTTATGAACTACTTAAACAATATGAAGATTTAAAGGAGCGTACAATTAGTCTCGAAAATTTAAGGTATTACTTAGATGCGATGGATATATACCCCAACTATGCAAATTTTAAGCAACGCGTATTGAAACCTTCTCAAAAAGAATTAGACCAAAAAACAGATATTTCTTTTGAATATGAAGAAATTAAATTAGGTAGGAAAGTACAAAAAATTAAATTTATTATCCGTAGCCAGAAAAAGAAAGATCACAATTTAGTTCACTTTGAAAAGAAATTAGATAAATTTCAACAGCCCAATACATTTGAACAAAAAATTAAAAGATTTGAAGAACGCTGTAAAGAAAAAGTGTTTCCTAAAGTGTTTAAAAAATGGGAGGCTCATAAAGAAACTGTATTAGAAATAATTGAGGATATACGTTTTCGTTCAGATATTGATTCCCCAATCGGTTATGTAGAATTCACTCTAAATTCCCGATTAAAAGAACTGTCCGATAAAGAAATACCAAACCCAAGTAGCCAAATTGAGAATAAGTCTCATAATAATAGTGTATTAGGGATTGATAACATTATTAATTTAGTTATCAGTAAATATTCAACATCTACAGGAGCTGTAGCTACATTTTTAGTTAAAGATACAGCAATTGAGGAACTAGTTAGAGTAGTTACATTAGAAGAAGCTGAAGCCATTTGGACAGAACATGAAGCGTTTGTCATGGATAAAATTTATGAATGCATTAAAAAAAATAGAAGACAGAAAAGATACTAGATGTAAACGATCTACAAGATTTCCTGACCAAATATTAGTAAACAGCGTTGATAAAGCCCTAATGATATATAAACCAGATACAGCAATGGCCGACTCTGTTATGTTAAGAACGATAAGGTTTAGAGTGATAAAGTAAACCCAACTTCCAACACTTGAAACACCAATGCTAAACAATAAGATAGATGAATACCGCCAAGTTTCCAATGCTTTTTTAAACTCAATTGAATTCCTCCTAAAATATAATCAGATATAATGCAGCACTTAAAACAAAATAAAAAAATCCCACCCCAAGACTTAATTGTCTTGGGGTGGGATTTTAGATCGTGGTACCACCCCAGGTTATTAATACGTCACCATATTAACCTTATCAGGTATAACAACAATACTTATACCCTAGCTCTATAACGGGAGCACCCGTCACACTATCCCCCTATAGCAGGTTCCAATGTACTGCTCTGAGCCTTGCTTCAATAAAGAAATTCTAACCCTTTTTCAGCTACCAGGGTTCTCTGTATAGAATTCACTTTATTTACTCTTCTCTTCATTGTATTTAATTTCATGTATAATAACATTATTGGATATATATCGTAAATATTTTTGTTATATCTCATATATATACTTAGTCAACATAATCATCAGTTATGAACGGCTTTGGAACCTTGTATTGTTCCTCGAGCATTTGGCTTATTCTGTGACTTTACCCATAAAGTTGCCGCTAAAGGAAGCATATCTTTGCCGTGGATTAATTATTAACCCATAAGCTTGCCGTGAATGCTGTTGGTTTGTAATAAAGTTTGATCAAAAGCATACTACAAAAATTGATTTTTCAACAGAAGGAACTCAAGCATTTTGATCAAAATGCTTGAGTTCC
>NZ_AYMH01000105.1:0-23881 GCF_000633475.1 Bacillus sp. H1a
TGGGCTAGCGCCCTTCACACGTTTGAGGAAGGAGAATTCTTTCGGTAAATTCGTTAAAAGAATTGATTTCGGCATATGGTTTTATTTCTGTATCATTCTTGATCATATGAGGATTGAACCATATGCCCTTTATATTTGCATTTTGACAACCACTAATATCCTTTTCTATGTCATCTCCAACGAATAATGCGGCTTCAGGTGGCACATTAAGCTTATTTAATGCTAATTCAAATATGCGTTTGTCAGGTTTACTAAGTCCCACTTCTTCAGAAATAATTATAATATCAAAACAACTATTTAAATTTGTGTTAATTATTTTTGCTTTTTGTCTCTGAGTTGTGCCGTTTGTTATAATTGCAACTTTAACTTGCATCTTTATAGTATTTAAGATATTAATAGTATGTTGGTTTATAGAAAAACAATTAGGAAAATTTTTATTCCAAAAATCTTGAATGTAATTGCGTGGCAATCTATATTTTGGTGGAAATTCATCAAAAAATGATTCCAAAACTTTTGTTTTATCACTATAGCCATAGCTTCTTTTATCATATTCTTTGAATTTTTGTAACATTTCATTTTTCCCTGAAAATTCAATGTCCTTATAACACTTTTCTAAAATCATTAAAAACATTTTATCTACTGCTTTATCCCTATTAAGTAAGGTATCATCTAAATCAAATAGCATTGCTTTATAACCTCTCAAATAACTTCACAGCCTTTCTCACATTATATAAATAATCCCTAGTTCGCACCTTCAAACTTTTGGTTTACCGAAAAATGTAATTTTCAACTATCGCACCCGATAATTGAAGATAAAAAAAACTGAGTTGTCAATTGGCAACCAGTTCTTAAAATCAAATTCATTTCTTTGTTAATCATTATGTAAAATCTATTACAGCGGGGTTGGAGCATTAATTAGTTGGTCAAAATTTATTTCTAAAAGTTGTCCTGCGTGAACTAAACCACTTCCAAAACCGTACATAAGAACTCGATCTCCATTTTTGACTTTTCCTTCACGGATTCCAAGATCAAGAGCTAAAGGAATTGTAGCAGCAGAGGTATTTCCATAATTGACTAAGCTATAAAGGGTTTTTTCCAATGGGTATTCTAATTTTTCGCAAATTGGTTCTATCAATCTTAAGTTAGCACTATGGGGTATAAACCAATCAACTTGATCTAAACTCGTTTGCGTTTTTTCTAAAATCTTTCGTATACTATCTGGAATATTTCTTACAACCCAACGAAAAACTTCTCTACCATTTTGTACAAGGCATTGAGTATCGATTAACTCAATCCCATTGACCTTTTTGGATAGTCCAGAACGATATACATGTTGTGCTCCTCTTCCATCACTTCCTAAATGAAATCCAATGAAATCGTTTGATTGTTCATCCCTTTCAACTAATACTGCACCAGCACCATCACCAAATAGAATACATGTACTTCTATCGGTATAATCCGTAATTTTTGAGATTGTGTCTGCTCCAATAACTAATACCTTTTTGTGTAGTCCAGAAGAAATTAAACTGTTTGCTGTATGCAATGCGTAAACAAATCCTGCACACGCTGCACTTAAATCTATAGCACCTGTTTGGGTTATATTTAATTGATCCTGTATTATGCTGGAAACAGATGGGAATGGGAAATCTGGTGTGCTAGTTGCTACAATAATCATATCTACATCTTCGACTTTTTTATTATATCTGTGCATTAAATCTTTTACAGCAGATACACATAAATCACTGGTAAATTCATCAGAACGAGTTATTCTACGTTCATGAATTCCTGTTCTTTGAATAATCCAATCATTACTTGTTTCGACCATTTGCTCAAGCTCAAAATTTGTTAATTTCTTTTCAGGTACATAGGTACCAATAGCTGTAATTCTTGCTTTTGACATCATTTGTTTCTCCCCCTTTACTATAATTATACTTAGTATTATAATCTAATATTAGTATCAGATACTAATGCTTGTCAATAATTTAAAATGAAAATACTGGTAATTGAATATCCGCTTGTGAAAATATAAAAAGGGAGAGGGATTCATGTTCAATACTCAACAAATTAAAGAAATTATTCCACATCGTTATCCGTTTTTATTAGTTGATCGTATTCTTGAAATAGAGGAGGGAAAACGCGCAGTTGGAATTAAAAATGTTACTGCTAATGAAGAGTGCTTTAATGGTCACTTTCCAGAATATCCAGTAATGCCAGGTGTTCTAATTGTAGAAGCGTTGGCACAAGTAAGTGCAGTTATTATGTTAATGAAAGATGAAAATCGAGGGAAAATTGGATTATTTGCTGGCATTGATCGTTGTCGTTTCAAGAAACAAGTTCACCCTGGAGATCAATTGCGTTTAGAAGTAGAAATGACAAGGGTTCGTGGTTTGATTGCAAAAGCAAATGCTGTTGCCACGGTAGATGGAGAAGTTGTTTGTGAAGCAGAAGTTACGTTCGCTCTTTACAACAATAAGAAATCCTAAAGGATTATTATAATCTTTAAATTAATGGATCAAAAACATATTTTAAAAGGGCTGTTTTCCTAAGTATTGTTGCTAATAGGGGTCCCACTCCATGCCCATCAACTTAAGCATTCGAAACGCCCAATGCCGATCAACCTAATAGAACGGGTTGCCCCCAAAACGATAAAAATGAACTTCGTTGCTACAAAAGACACAAAATTTTCGTTTTGGGGGCATTATAAAATTTTAACTTGATGGCGATGTGGCTATACCCCAAAATAAAAAAGCGTAGAGATAAAACCTTTCTACACTTTTTTTATTGCTTAACTAAATCTAATTTCTCTTATTAAAAATTATAAAAAAACAATATATTAAACCTTTTATTATGAACAGGATCACCATTTTATTAACCATAATTTTATTATGGTTAATAATTTAACTGTATAGTTTATATATTAATTTTATATGCTGAAATCATGGATCATTTTCCTATTTTAGATTTTCTTGTTTTGGCACAATTTTAATAGACCTCTTACTAATCCGTATAAGCATGCCAAAAGAGAGAAAAATAAAAAATCCTCCAAATAGAGTAAATACAACTGTAGGCTTGAAATGTGCTAATAATAATCCCGAAACAATTGGTCCTACAGCCATTCCCATATATCTAATAAAGTTAAACATTCCCATTGCACTTCCTCTATTATGTTCAAATTCATTTGCAATCATAGTAGCAAATAAAGGAGTGAGGATACCAATTGATATTCCGTGGAGAATTAAAGCAACTGTTACGCCAATTAAAGTATTCGAGTGTGTCACAGCAAATAATATAACGCTCAAAGCTAAGACTACATTTCCAGTTATAAAAAGCTTTTTTTGTGAAATTTTAGATTGAATTGTTTTAAAAGTCATGCTACCAATTATTAAACTTATAGCCATTGGTAAGTAAAGTAAACCCACTACCTGTAAACTTAATTGATAATGATCTGTTAATAAAATTGGTAAGTAAACAATGAAGGAGAAATAAAGAAAAAATGCAAAGAAACTTAATATTAATATGGAACTGCCCACTTTGCTTTTAAATATAGAAGCATAGTGAGATATAAGTGTTTTCCCACTCAATTCTTTTTTACTTTCTATACGACCCTTAGGGAAATATATCCAATTAGTGATGAATAGAGTTACAGATACTGCTACAAGTAGCCAGAAAACACCTGGATAATTATATTTTTCCCCAATAAAACCTCCTAACACAGGTGCAACAGCAGGGGCAATGGATAACATGGCTTGATATGTACCCATTGCACTTCCTCGTTGTTCTCCTTGAAATATAGAACCAATTGTAGTTGCTGCAATAAGTGGTATTGCAGCTGTTCCTACAGCCTGTAAAATTCTACAAATTAAAAACACCGTAAAGTTACTTGTAATTGCACAACCAATACTCGCTATAATTGTTAAAATAATACTTGGAATAAGGATGGTCCTAGCTCCTTTAAAATCAATTATAGAACCAAAAACAATTTGCATAATTGCCGTAATAAAAATAAATATGGAAACTGAAAGGTTAACCATTGTTATAGACACTTGGAATGAATCCCGAATTATCGGGATTATAGGAGAATAAATATTTTGGTTTAAAGAAGCGAAAAAAGCACTAATACACAACAAATATAAAAGAAAAGAAGCACTTGATTTAACACGGTTCATGCTATCCCTCCTAAAAGATTAATAATAATTAGCTAACTTATTTAAGTTAAAATAACTTTATTTTCCCAACATTTTATCGTTAATATTTTGTAAAAACTTCAATATTGCGTTTTGTTC
Source organism: Bacillus sp. H1a (assembly GCF_000633475.1). Taxonomy (NCBI): domain Bacteria; kingdom Bacillati; phylum Bacillota; class Bacilli; order Caryophanales; family Bacillaceae; genus Bacillus; species Bacillus sp. H1a. The sequence goes on from NZ_AYMH01000105.1 coordinate 4,284, forward strand.
AATTTCGGAAAATGAATCGACAAACTGATAAAATTCATTTTCTTTCTGATCATGAATTTTCTGATGTAATTCACAAAGTGATTGTCCTGCTGGAGTTAGTTGATAATATACTTCCTTTTTATTATTAATTGATTGAAAACGAGTGATTAAATTTTCTTTTATTAATTTGGTATTAATTTTTGTGATATTCGCCTTAGATAAATTCATTTTCCTTGCAATTGTAATATTATTTATTGGTTGATTCTCACCAATACAGGCAATTACGTGTATACTTGTCATATTTGTCGGTACATGTTCTATTTCTTCCATTTTTGCTTGCTTAAAAAAAGTCTCAATATCCTTATCTGCCTTTTGTTCATTGAGATGTAACAAATGTAAATAATTATCGTAGATTTTCTGTTTTATGCCCTTTTTCATTAAATGTTTCTACCCTTCTTTATCTTTTTTATTCAATTATTGTTTACCGGTAAACCATTTTGATTTTATATCTTAATTTAGCAATTGTCAATTGCTAAATTAGAATTTATCTAATTATATAAGCATCTTTTATTTATATATCTTTGATAATTAACCTTAATAAAAGCATTATTTCATCCAGCGACCGAACCCCACATGATTGCTTTTATAGCAGCCATTGTTTCTTTAGTCTGGAAACAAATTTTATATGTATATACAATCCGAATTGGTCGACAAGTAAATAGTAAAGGTCTTATCGCAACCGCTTATGACCATCTCGCTGATGTTTATGCTTCTATTGCGGCTGTAATTGGAATTGGGGTCTCTTTACTAAACAATATATATCCAATTCGATATGCAGCTTATGGTGACCCATTAGCTGGAATCGTTGTTTCTTTTTTTGTCTTAAAGCTTGCATTTAGTATGGGGAACGAAGCTGTATATATATTGATGGAAGGTGGTCTTCCTACTGAAAAGCGTGGTGAATATAAGAAAATAATTCAAGCACATCCATATGTGAAAAGAATTGATAGAATTCGAGCTCGAGAACTCGGTCACTATATTTTGGTTGATGTTAGGATTAGTGTCCCTGCATATTTAAGTATCCAGCAAAGACACGATATTTGTAGAGAGATAAAAACAGCGATTATGAAACAGGATTCGGAAGTATATGAGGTACTCATTCACTTAAATCCATGGTATGAAGAAAAATAAGTTCATAAGAGTTTTGAATTATAAAAACAAGGAATCAGAAAATAACTTATGAGATTAAATAATGATAGAAATCATCTTGGCAGCAGAAACATATTAGTTTAAGGAATTTATTTTTGTATATTAAGACAAAAAAGAAAGCATCTTATTCAAAAAGATGCTTTCTTTTTTACTCTTATTTTAGTTTTCCTACTTCAGCTAACACAGTGTCTAAATCTTCCGCTGCTTTATTTAGAGTTTGTACATCAAGCGGTTCAGCTTTTGCACCTGCTTCGACTGTATGAAGCGGTGTTTCTAATTTTTCATATAGATCAGCATTTTTTTCTTTTACTGTATCTTCAAACGTTTGCCATGTTTTCTCTAATTGTTCTGCATCGTCTTTTACATTAGCAGCATCTTTTGCCTGTAATTGAGCTTTCAAATCGCTCACTGTTTGTTTCATGCTAGCTGCCCCATCGGCAATGGAGACTGTTTTTTTCTCAGATGCCTGCTCCGTAGTTTTCGTGCTTTCAGCTTTCTTTTCTCCTTGCGTTCCGCAAGCACCCAATGCTAGGGATGTTGCTACTATAACTGGAATAATTAATTTACGAGATTTCATATCGTTGCCTCCTATTGTGCCTGTTTTTTTTGTTGTTGTGGTTCTAATTTTGTATCTTTTTTCTTATTCCATACTGCAAGTATTACTGCGACCACAAGAAGAATGACTTGTGGAATCGTACTTTCCCATGACGGATAAATCGCGAAAAAGTCTATAGTTGGAATTGAAAGGTGCGTAGCTGGCAATAATCCAGCAAGTTGCAATCCATGAATACCCATTCCTGTGAATTTAAAGCACAAGTAAAACATGAGAATACTTGAAACTAAGAAAAATGGACGCATCGGAATTTTCAAGCCTACCTTTAAAATTAAATACGATAGGATGATGAGTATAAAAGCTCCAAGCGCAATGCCGATTAGTAGACTTGATATTTTAATGGAAGATGCCATACCAATGAAAAACAATACAGTTTCTGTTCCTTCACGAAATACCGCAAGGAATGACAGAATCGCTAATGACCAGAGACTTCCTGTATCCAATGCTTTTGTACTTTGGCTACGAATATACCGCTGCCACTCCGCGATACTAGATTTACTATGAAGCCAATAACTCATGTACATCAGCATTACTGCAGCAAATACTCCCGTCCATCCAGCAATGAGGAAGTTATTACTTCCAAATGCCCCTGCGGAGAAAAGCATATTTACAATCACACCGAGAATGATACTAACGCCAAGCCCTGTTCCAACACCAATCCAAATCCATTTGCTTTTTTCTTCATGCCCAGCCTTTTTCAAGAATCCGAGCAACGCAACAACAACCAATAGCCCTTCCAATCCTTCTCGTAATAGAATAGTAGTTGCATCTAACATGCTGTAGCTCGTTTTCTCAACAAGCGGCGCTAAGTAATTCCGCATGTCTTCGATTGTTTGTTTAGCCCCTGCTATATCAGGAGAATCGGAAGAAAGCATAGCATACGAAGTAACCATATCACGCTCAGCATCTCCATATATTTTGGAGGACTGCGTCAGCACTACGCCTTCTACATCCAACCATGAAGAGCGAAATGTCTCAATATCCTTTTTCGCTCCTTCAATGTCATGTTTGTCGATTTTGGAAAGCGAATCATCTAAAAGAGTAATCAAGCTAGCCACATCCGCTTTTTTTGTATTTCCTTCGTCTTTTTGAGTAGATGTAGCAGAGAACTTACCGGCAATAAATTTATCATCTACGTCCTTTAATTTTTGAAGTGCTGTCTCTACTCTTTCTTTATTTGCTGGTTGTTGAGCAAACGCAAATTGCACCTGCCCCATCGCATCTTCAACATCGCGATACGCTTGTGAAGATTGTTTTTTAATTCCCTCTTCAATGGAAAGCCACGTGGACCTAAAGGCTTCATATTGTTTGGAAGCTCCATTTACATCCCCTTCTTGTACAAGCTGAAGTGCTTGTATAACGGATTTATTTGCTTTTCCTAAATCATCTGCCGCTGTTGCAGCAAACCCACGGAATGGAAAACTTATGAAACCTAATAACATAATTAGTAAAAAAGTATGTACTTTCCACCTCATGCTAACCCCTCATTTCTATATATCAACAATTTTCCATTAAATGAAATATAATCAATATTGAAAATCATTATCATTGAAATCGCTAACAAAAGTATAGGTCTTTACATTTTAGATGTCAATAAACAATTATCACTTGTAAGAATTTACCGTAAATTGATACAGAATCTCCTCATTGGCAACGTATATGTAATTTTATCTCCTTCAAAATAAGCATTTATAATATCCCTTTTCTTTCTATGCCACTTAAAACAATATGTAACTACTTATAGAGGGCACTATACATGCATTTTATCGTATCCATAAGATTCCAAAGCATCAATTTATAAATCTAAATTTTGATCAATTGTAGATACGCGAACATATCCAACCTTCATTTTTTCTCTCCCTTTGTTCAATAACTTAATTTTGTATATTTATCTGAACATACATAAATTTACAAGGTTTTTGAACACGAAAAAAGGAGGAATCCTATGATTTTTTGCTCAATATTATCGTGTACAGAAATATACGAGTTTTGTAACAAATATTGGAGTTTAAGAAATATTGACAGGTTACATTTTTGATAAAGAACGCTTTTTTAATTTTGTTCCGCAATTTTGAAATATTCCAAAATTATGTATTGTTTAAATGATGGAAATTTGAAATAATTATTCTTAGACAAAGGGTAGTATAATTAGATTAAATGCTAAAAGTATATTCACCCTCAGCAAATGTTGAATGTTGATTTTCCAAGAATTTAAGGGGGACAAATAATGTGGAATGGCATAGTTGAATTTGAGAAGGAAATGAATTTGCTATTAGAATATGAAATTTCTTCAGAGGCAAATTTAAAAGATCTATTAACACAATCATCTAAGGTATTTGATTATATGGATGAACTTTTGATGAGAAAGTATATAAAATATCAACTTGATACGACAGACGAAAAAGTGAAAGAAGATTATATATATAGCCAACAGAATATAAAGCCTGTCTATAAAAAATATAAAGAACAAATCGAGGAAAAAATCTATCAAAATAGGCATTACTTTACAAGCCAATATTATCAATATTTATGTCAAAGGATTGAAAATACCCTTTTGCTAATAAATGATAAAAATAGAGAAATTGAAATAATTGAGGATAACTTGATTACAAAGTACTTTAATATAAGGGGCGAGATGATTGTAAATTGGCAAGGTGAAGATATCCCCGTGGATGAGCTATATGGGTTTCTCTATGATGATTCAAGAGAATTAAGAGAAGAAGCTCTAAAGCTCATGTGTAGGACATATTCCTCAAAAGAAAAAGAACTTCAGTTACTCCTTGACGAAATGATTGTTTTAAGGACACAAAAAGCAGAAAATGCGGGATTAAAAAACTATAGGGATTATATGTTTAAAAAATATGAACGATTCAATTACACGCATAAAGATTGCGAAAACCTAGGTGAATCAGTAAGAAAGTATGTGCTTCCATTAATTAATAAATTCCATATAGAAAGGAAAAATAAACTTCAACTAGATTGTCTGAAACCTTGGGATACAAGGGTTGATTGTAGTGAAAACAATATTTCCGTTCCTTATGAAAGTGTTTCGGAGATGATCAATAGGGCAAAGGAACTGTTAAATAATATATCGCCATCTTTTTCTGAATTGTTGAAAAGAATGAAAGAAACGAATTGTTTAGATTTAGAAAGCCGTATAGGTAAGGCTCCGGGAGGATTTTGTGAGTTTCTTCCATCATCCAAATCCTCATTTATTATGTTAAATTTAGTTAATACAAAAGATAATCTACCAATATTTCTTCATGAAATGGGACATTGTATACACCATGATTTAATGAGTGATATTGAATTAAGTGAATATAAACAGTTACCAATGGAAACAGCAGAACTCGCCGCAATGTCCATGGAACTTTTCACCTTAGAAAATTGGGCATCAATGTATAAAAATCAGGAAGAGTTTAAATACGTTAAAAAGGAACTATTTAAACAAATCCTTGAATTCATCCCTATTACTCTTGTAGTGGACCAGTTTCAACAATGGTTATATACAAATCCTGACCATACACACGAAGACAGGAAACTAATATTTCAGAGGATTCTAGAAAAATATGAGAGCGATATAGTGAATTGGGAAGGCGTCGAGGAATGGAAAAAGCTTCAATGGTTAGATGTTATTCATCTATTTGAAACTCCATTTTATTATATTGAATATGCAATTGCACAGTTGGGTTCCTTACAGTTATACAGAAACTTTAAAAAGGATCCAAGAAAAACCATTAAACAATTTACCGAAGCGTTATCATTAGGATCTTCAAAGTCAGTAAGTGAGATTTATAGGGTCGCTGGAATAGAATTTAATATATCCGAACAAAATATTAAAGATTTAATGGAGTTTGTGGAGAACGAAGTTAATTCTTTAGAGGTCGTTAATTAAAAACTTCTATAGGAAGTACAGGATTGGGCTTAAGTTAAATTCCATTTGAAATTTAAATAATCTTTTACAAATATTGATTTTCCATTAAGGGTGCTTTTCCGGAGTAACAGAAAAGTCCAATTTCTCAATTTTAATGCTGAGAAATTGGGCTTTTTTATATTTACTTATAGTGCAAAATAACACTTAAAATAGATGCAAAATAACTCCTAAAGTGACAGGTATGACACAGGGGGAATTAGCAAAATTAACAAATGTAAGTAGACAGACAATCGGTCTAATAGAAAAAGGCGAATACAACCCATCTTTGAAATTATGTATTGAAATTTGCAAAAGTCTAGGTGTTACATTAAATGATTTATTTTGGGAGGAAGATTAATGTCTAAGTTATTAAAATTATATCTTTTCGGAAAAGGTACTTCTGTTGATGAACGAGAACAAAATACTGCCTTCGAAATAATGGCAAATGCCGGAATCCTAGCTCTTTTTATCTGTTTTGGAGCTATCCTATATGATTTGATTTTAAATAAAGAAGTTACATCACTTGGCATTTTAGCTTTAATTATTCTTTTAACGACATCACTTTATATAGTTATAATGATGAGAATCAAAAAAATATACTTACGTTTTACAAATAATAGAACATTGATACGAAAATCGATATTTTCAGGCTTTATTTTCTTTGTTTTATATACTTTATTAACACATTTATCTGGAGAAACACTTACCATGAGAGACCTTACTGGAAACAGTATAGGTGGCGTTTTTTTTGGCCTATGCATGTATGGATATAGTAAATATAATAGTAAACAAGCGGAAGAAGATGAACTATAATATTAATTCAAAACACCCTTCATTAGTCATTAATGAAAGGTGTTTTTTTATATTCATTATCTTTATTGATGTAGCGATTAATCTTATTGCATTATTTCTTTAATAATCGGTATCTGCTATAAAATCATTAGGTTAAACTTTTATAATACTTTCAGAATAAAAACGTGATGTCTTTTATGGCAACCAAGTTTATTTTTATCGTTGTGGGGGGACATTAAAACCTTAAGTTGATGGGCATGTATGGTGACCCCTGTTAACAAAATAATACCTGGTTGGTAATGCTTCCACTTAAATATATTTTGATTTTCCATACTGATCACGCCCTTTTTTAAATTGCTAGTTTCAGTATGTCCAAGTTTATGAGATTACTTGCAAGAGTCTTCTACCTTTTTGCACCAGAACCGTTTGCTCTTTGTCATTGTTTACTTCAACAAAAATTAAAAGCTTCTTTTAAGCAATGAAACTACCACAAATCTGTATACACAGTAGAAGTCGCCGGAATTGACGTCCAATATTGCTGATTTGGCTGCCATGCTTTAATCGTTCCATCTTGGCGCTTAATAAACGCTTTGAATTGAACATTTCGCTCAGCTGGTAAGTAAACTGTGCCTCTCCAATCCCCATAAGTAGAGTTGTACGATAACTTAATAGGATATAGCGTTGTATCCCATTGCCCTAATTCGGCACGATCTCCAGCAATATACACTGTATCTCCGGTAGTTGTTGGTGCATTTTTTACAACGATTGTTTGCGAAGTAGGAGTAACTCCTAAAGTATCTTTGAACTGCGCCATCAATGTATTATTGTACATAACATCTTGATAACGAAGCAGTGTGAATCCCGCAAAGTTATAATTAAAAGCCATTTCAGCTGCTTTCTTATATTCATTGTCGCTTCCTATGCTTAACGCATTTTCGCCATTTAGGACAATCCCTTTTTCATTCGCAAGCTTAGCTACTTGTTGTACAAGTGTTTTTGGCATTGAATATTCTGGATATGTTCCCTTATCTGACATTTCTAAGCAGGTAAATGTTAAATCTAATTTTGCACTCTTAAAAGCGTCTAACAAACTACTATAATCATTATATCCCGCTGGCTTTTCAGCGCTGTGCGGAAGATTTGGATTGTTGTATTGCCAATGAACACCGGCAACTTTTGCTCCAATTGGTACGTGGAACGTATTATCAAATGCAGAATGAGCTAATTCACCTATCAATTTTGTATGCTCTTCTAACACACCTTCATACCACTTTAAGAAATCTTCACCATACTTTGTTTGATAGCCGATTGTCAAAAATTGATTTCCATCAGATGGAGGAAGTACTTGTGACATAGAAGTTAAGTTTGTCTCCCAAGCTTTGTTTATTCCTGCTAAAGATCCATATTTTTGTAATGCCCAAGAACGAAATTGCCCTTTCGCAAATTCCGTATAAGCTTGAAACTTCCCTCTAGACGGGTAACCTGATCCATCGGCTAACGTATAAGATGGATAACGTGTTTCTCCAGCTGGACCGCCCGATAAATAAATCTTCGAAATGACATCTTTATACGACGACATCGCCTCTGCAAAAGCATTATATAGTTCTCCGTACTGCTTTCGAATTACATCTGAAGCTAGCGGATTTAATGTTTCTTTATTAATCGTTCCTGTTTCCGATTTAAAATACAAACTATCATCTGATTTTTGATTCCATATCCAAGAAGGAAGTGTTACATTGCAATCATCTCCAACATTACCGCCGCATTGATGCGTTGAAATAATCGGAATCATTTTCATACCAGCATTTCTTACAGATTGTGCAAAGCGCTGCGCATAAGAAAAATCAAATTGTTGATCTCCATTCTTCTCCATATCTCCCCACCAAAAATCAACAGTAATGGCAGAGAAACCGTTTTGTTTTGCCCAGCGTAAATCATTTTCAAACGTCTCCCATGTCATCATATCCGGTATTTTCTTTAGCGGTGCCATAATATATCCTTTGTAATTTCCGTTCATTGATTGCCCGTTTACAGCTGCATAACTCTGGCTTGGAAAAATTGAAAAAGCAAACAATATAAGAACAGATAACATGGCAATACTACAGCCTTTTAAATATTTTTTCATACGCTCTCTCCTTTTCTAAAAATTAAGACTACCAATAATAAAAACTTGAATAAAGGCAAAGGATTTCATTCTATATTTGTAATTACAAACACATATGTATACGTTTACATATTATCATTTATTGCAATCGTTTGCATTATTTTTTCGTATTTTACTAGCTTTATATATATATGGGATCACCATACAACGCCATCAACTTAACACAAATAAACTACACCCAAACGATAAAATTGAGCAATTTGTACAGAATTATCGTTTGGGGGTAGTCCTAAATTCTTAGCTTGATGGGCATAGGGTCCCACCACATCACCATCAAGTTAAAATTTTTTAATGCCCCCAAAACGAAAAATTAGAGTCTTTTATAGCAATGAAGCTCATTTTTATCGTTTTGGGGGTAACCTGTTCTGTTAGGTTGATGGGCATGTATGGTGACCCCAAATAAGAATAACAAATTTTATAGGGTCGCCATATTCAGAGGAATCAGAAAAAGTGCTTTAAAAGCAATAATTATATATACTACTTCATTTAACACAAAAGGAATTTGTCCATTTTTAACGAAAGTGTATGCTAACTAAATGAATGCATTCATACACACTACTACAAAAAGACATAAGAACAATCTTATATCATGATACTTAATATGCTCCGTTTAAGAAGTTAATAAAATTAAGGAGAAACATAGTATGGGGAAAAAAGTATTGTTTTTTGGAGACTTTGGAATTGACGATACGATAGCTATTACATATGCACATTTAACAGATAAAATTGATATTATAGGAATTGTTGCAGACTATGGGAATGTACCTCAAGTTGAAGCGACTAGAAATGTTCGTTTTTTACTTAAAAGTGTAGGAAAAGAATATATAAAAGTTTTTGGTGGGCGGAGCATTCTATGTCTTCAGAAGCTGAAACTTTTTATCCAGAAGTTCACGGGAAATTTGGGATAGGACCCATTCATCCAGGACTAGAGCTTCAAGTATTTGAGAATTTCTTTGAGGTTCTCAAACTTATTAAGCAGTATAAAAATGAACTTATTATTGTGAATACAGGAAGGCTAACTTCACTTGCAACCTTATTTCTCCTTTATGGAGATGTGATGAAAAATGTACATTCTTATAATATTATGGGGGGAGCTTTTCTATATCCAGGAAATGTTACCCCCATTGCAGAAGCTAACTTTTATGGCGATCCTGTAGCGGCTAATATTGTATTGAGATACGCAAAGAATCTATCAATATATCCTTTGAATGTTACACAATCGGCTATTGTAACACCAGAAATGGTCAATTACATTCACTCTAAAGGAAAAACTAAGTTTTTAAAGCCCCTTTTAGACTATTACTATTATCAATTTTATCAAAAAAAGGTTCCTGGAATACAAGGTAGCCCGGTTCATGATGCGCTCACCTTGATTGCGCTTAACCGTGATGATATTTTTATGTACCATCAATCGGCTGTGACGGTTAATGTACTTGATACTGTACGCGGACAAAGCATAGGAGATTTTAGAACGACATTTGAACCAGAAACATTCGGTAATCGTCCAAAACATAGGATTGCAATACAGATGAATTATGAACAGTTTTTTAAGGAGTTTATGACTGTAATGACTGGCGAACTATTTTAGTGAAAAATCTAATATACTATGACCTAGTTTTACATGTATCTCGGCTGTACCCCATGCCCATCAGGCTGAAATTCTGAGATACCCCATTGCCATCAAGCTAAGGTTTCAATGTAAGCCAAAAATGAAAATTTATACTAACTTGTAACAAAAAAGCTCATTTTTTCGTTTTGGGGTATTTGCTTTTCATAACTTGATGGCGATGGGGTAATTACCTATAGGTTCTAGACAAAAGTGTTGTTTTTACAATGATTTCTAAAATAACAACATAGAATCAAAAAATAATCAAATCACTAAAAAAACGCCCTTTTATCTTCTTCTCTAACGCGTTTTACAAACGTCATGAATACAAATTGCGTTAAAAAGGACGATCCCTCTAAAAACGAGAGAATAGACCCTTTAAATGTAATCGTTAAAAAAACACCTAGAATTTAAGATGTTTTACTTGGGGCGTCTGCGTACACAGCATGGAACCAATACATTTTTCTAAATGATTTGTATAAAAAGTGCACCATCCTATCTTAATGGCGCACTTTTTTATTTTATTTAATCCGAGAAGGTGTAATATGTTCTAGCCATAGAATGCCATCATACTGTTGATTTGGAATCATAATTTCATCCTGAAATCCCCAATGTTGTGCAATTATTGGTGTATACATCCAAGATGTTTCAGGACGATTTTTCTCACCTTTTAAATTTACAAATACTTGTGGATGTTGCGCAGCTTTCAAAATTTCTTCGATACTATTGGATTCATGTTTCTCCTTTACATATTGGATTGTTTTATTGTCATTAGAGTCTAGGCTACTTCCGCTATATGCAAATAAACCAATGGTATACATCTGATCCTTTATACGATTTGGTAGGTAATCTATCATATTTGGTCCTACGAATCCAAATTCATTTGTGAAATCCTTAATCATTTTAGAATTCTGTTTTCGAATATGATAATTATGACCCCATACCATTATTTTTTTACCTGTATATTGTATTTCACTAAGCCATGCTAAGTTTTGAGCCATCTTTTGGTCACGTGAATATAATGAGAAATTATTGTAAATAGTGTAGTCAAATGGAATTTTATACTGCTCTTTCATTTGATTTGACATATATGTTTTAAGCGAATCAATACGAGTACTAATTGTCTTTTCTAAAAGATTTACATCATATAATGATTTAGGCGCCACTTGTCGTAATTCATCCTTATGTTGTTGGATAAATTCTTTTATCCTTTCATATTTGCCTATAAGGGGTGTCTGCATTGCTTGAAACTCTTTATAGGAAGACACAGAACGATATTTAAAGATATCACTTTCCGCTTCTGTAAGTAAATTAGCTACTTCAGGATTCAACTTCTCAATCCATTCGGAAGCAAAGGTTGCAAATGGGAAATTTTCAATTTTATACGGGATTTGTATGTCAAACCCCGTTAATATAAGGGGTGTCCCTTTTTCCTTTTGTTCCTTTATGTAGTGAAATAATTCTTCCACGTCTTCTGTAGACCATACATCAGAAATAGATTTCTTCATCGCTTGTTCAGCTGTTAAATTATCTAAGTCATGATACCCTGTATTTGCTTCCGCAAACCCTGATTCAAATGCAATTACATCATAATCCATCTCTTCATGTAAATACTTAATTATGCGAATCTTTGATTGGTTCATTTCTGTTGAACCATGTGTTGATTCACCAAGGAGAATGATACGTTTGTCTTGTACCGTTTCTTTTAAGAATGATAAATCCTCATACGTATAAGCAGTTGGTTCTTTTAATTTTTTTGCATGCTCCCTAACCCATTCATGCCATTTTGGCTGATCCACTGGTTTTTCTTCAGCTGATACTGCCGTTGTAAATGTCGTTAGTGCAAGAATAGATGCTGTAATTCCTACTTTCCACTTTGATAACACACATGCCCCTCCTGTATTTGCTAGATTCCCCACCCATTTATGAAAAGAATTTTCTATAACCAATGTATGGGCTTATGTAATTCATTTCCTTACATTTATATTAATAAATAGATATGGTGAAAACAAGAGAAAAGACATAAAATTCATTTTAATTAGAAAAGATAAAATAATTATCTGAGGCTTTACCCATTCACTCAAATTGGGGAACAATTCATTTCTTAAGTTGATGGGCATGGGATATCGCCAACATTTTGAAAAAACACGCTAAGCAAAAAATACAATAAGCTGCCCATATGGACAGCTCATTTACATAATTATCGAAAGCGGAAGTTAAAAGGTTTTAGTTTCTTACTCAATTAAAGCACTCCGTTAGTTTAATAAGAACAGAGACGCTTATTCAACAAACGCGCTCGATTGTTGAATATTAAAGAATTCCAAAATAGTTACTCTATTATTTGCTAAAGTCCCCGTTAGTACAAATAAAAAGGTTCACTTGTAACCAAATGTTACTATTATGACCCAAAATTACTAGAACTCATAAATAACAACCTAAAGAATGAATTAAAGTATAATACATTTATTAAGCAAAAAAATCACATCTTTTTATCATTATTTTATTATCAATTACTTTTTCAAAATAACCAAACTTGATTCGTAGGATCCTTACGTTATATGAATTCCTCTTTTAGTAATAACATAATTCTCTGGTAAGCAATTTATGCCTGGATGATTTTCGCAACGTGAAAAAAGCTCTTTTAAATCTCGTTGAAAATCACTACGTGGACGCTTTGGTTCTGCAATTCCCCATTTATCCATGCACTCTAGAATCAAAGATTGAGCCTCCGGGTATATCCTTGCAGTTTCAAGAAGACAGCCGACCGCCACTGAGCGGGTAGGTTCCTCGTATCTTTTCTTCAGTTTACCAACACAGCTTGTAGTCATATGCCAAAGCCATACGTGGTAAGTTAGATTACTATCAGGGATAGGTGTATCAAAGAATCCCCTGCGAATGCATGCCCATAAAGCTAGTATACTATTATTAGTGAGAGTAGAAGATTCGTGGTTATCAACATTGATGACAAGTGAACTTATATGATTGGATATATTAATGCCTCTTTCAGCCAATCTCCACCATATACGGCAAATGAACTCTTTTGTCGGTATATCCTTTCTATAATAATCCGATAACACCAGCTCTACTACTTCCGGTGGCAACGAAACGTTTAAGGAAATTAATTCATCCAACATCACAGCTGCCCGGTACTGAACATATCGTTCAGAATCTAATGTATCTCGTTCCTTTTTGTCAATATACAATAATCGTGCGATTTGCGTAACGTATGGTTGCAGATCAGCGTCCCTACTCAGACTTTCATAAGCCACTTCTAATAAATCAGCAATTAATTCAGGGTTGTTCATTTGAGTGTAAACACCCTTATCATGCTTGTCATGACATAAGCTCTCGATATAGTTAACTATCCAATTTGCAGCTTTCGACGTTTCACCAGATGACAGTATAAAATCAGCAAGGCTAGTCTTCATACTTTGGCGTTGAATAGATTCCCCAGAAACAAATTGCTGCAGCTCATCCAAAATAATATCATCTTTTAACATATCGAATACAGATCCCCCTTCACTGACCAGTAAAATTAGTTTTTTCAGATACTAAACTTATCGCTAGTCTCTCCATCCCTACACATTTTACCTTATTTTAGTAATTATTGATGGAACAACTAAATAGTAACACATATTGGAACAGTCCTGCTAAACAACCCCATGAGGGATAGCACATCACCCAATGTTTAATTAAGACACTCCCCTGCTAAAACGTCAGTTCTTTTTCGCCAACAATCTGAAAAGATACCATTTTTCTTTCAAACTTTGGTTGATGAGGTTTTTGATGTTTTTTCACATTAAATGTATGTGGATTTAGCCGAAGACTAGTTTGACAAACAGAGACAGCAATCAATTATTCGACATTCATTCCGAAGATTACAAAGTCTTGGATACACAGTTACGTCGCAAGAACCTAAAGCTTCCTAATCTAGTCAACTATAATAATTGATCAATGAATTAGACGCTTTCTTTTTAAAAAAATTGAATGAGCTGCGTCTATTTTAGTTTTGCCTTTTTCCTTTAATTACAGAAGTTTATTTTCATGTTAGTTTAGATACATTACTTCACAAACCTAATTAGATTTCAGCATGAATATCCAATTATTTCTTATTGGGTGCTATTCCATAAAATGGCCCGATTGTTGAACACAAGTTAAACAACACTATTCAACTAAACTGCCCGTTGTTAGTTGAACAAGAAATAATTCATACCCTATACATTTGAGGTTAACATAACGCAACATTATCGGTAGCAAGGAAAAAGGGGGAACCCCACTCTCACAAGGTGTTGGTTTGAATTAAAGTTTGATCAAAGTATTGCTGCAAATATTGATTTTATAAATAGAAGAAACCCACACGCTTTGAAAAAGTTTGATCAAAATGTGTGGGTTTTAATTTTGGACTCCTTAAGTTTTTATAAAAAAGATTGATCATTTTATGTGGCCTACTTAAATAAATGCAGTTGTCAGTTCAACTATATTCCTTCATGATTAGCATATAAAATTCATTTTTCAAAAGAAATATTTTGTTTAATCTCCTAACTATTACAATATATTAATAATTTTTTCTGTGTCTGTTGATAAATATAAAAACACTACCTAGCACACTTAATGAAAGCATAAAATATAACAATATATTAGGTAGAAGTTCTGCAGAAATAATATCTACCAAATGAAAAGTAATAAGTCCAATAATGCCTAAATATAAGACGTTGAACAACAGATTATTTGTTTTATATTGAATTTCTTTCCCTCTTTCATCTCTTCCTTCATCACTTGATTGAAAACTAATTACATACATCTGACTGATGAATATTAAAACAATAAATAAAGATTTTAACCACAACATATGTATCACTCCTCCTGATAATCGAACACGTCGGTTAATGACTTTTCAAATATATTTGCAATTTTAAAAGCAAGAATTAGAGATGGATTATATTTATTTTTTTCAAGAGTAGCGATAGTTTGACGACTAACACCCACCCTTTTTGCCAATTCTTCTTGAGTCCAACCTTTTTCTGCTCGACAAACTACAATTTTATTATGTAACAACAGCAACACCTCTCGAGATGATTGTAATTTATTTCTTACAATTCGTAAAGTATTTTTGACAAATTGTTTTTTATAATTAAAAATACACATAAAAAATCCCCCTTTATACAAAGAGGTAAAGCGGTGCAACTTTTTTAAAAACAGTAGAACTTTCTTCTAAACGGTATGACTTTATTTCAAAACTACATATTCATTCAAAACACGATAAAACAAGGAATAAATAACCAACTAATAAATATATTTTTTCTGAAAATTTATGCTATAATTAATCTGTACAAAGGTTGGTATCCTTTTACTTCTAATATTGTATTGATTTATATGTAGTACCCTACTACTTAAATATGAATCTACAAACAAAAAGAACTAGTATGATACTAGTTCTTTTTGTTTATTTAGAATAAATAAAATTCAAAAAACACATAAATATTCATGTTACCATATATTATGACACTCAATTTTGTTTATACCATACAACAAAATTAAACTAATCCCTTATCTATTATAGATAAGGGATTAGTTTGTATAAATAATTTTTACTTAACAATTTTAATCCTGCCCAAAGATTAAAAACCATATTTAAAGTTTACATAACCCCACTTATCTGTATTCAATGTATCTAGAAAAAACCCCTTCAGTTTACTTGCTGAAGGGATTTCGTATTTACATAATTATCGTTATTGGAAGGTAATTAAATCCGTCTTATAAAATAAAATAATAAAGATGCTAAAATAATAGGGCTGCTTTCCACAAAGTCTAGTATAGTAAAAGATCCAGATATAATATGTTTTTCAAAGATCATGATACGGATTAAATAACCATAGATAACCCCTAACAATACAAATAAGGGGATTCCGAATATTAACTTATAACTCTTTTTTATTTTTCTATAAAAAAATTCTCCTAATAAACAACCTATAAAAACAGGAATACTTCCTAATATCACATACATAATAATTGATACCCAAATTGGACCCCATGTTTCTTCATAATTGGGTTCTTGATAAGCTAAAATATTGATAGAAATAGAGAAAAACACCAAGCAAGCTAAATAGCTAATAGCAAATTTTTTCAACGTAATTATCCTCACGATTTCCTAATTTTACTTTCATTATATGCTATTTATCATTGTGTAAGATAGATAAAATGTAATATGTATATTGTATTCATGAAAGGTTAACATAACGTCCTATTATCGGGATTCAATATATTTAGAAGACTATTAAAAGACCTCCAAATTGTTTAACTGGAGGTCTCTCGTGTTCACATAATTCTTGTTAGTGAAAGTCATTTTAAAATTCTACATGTGGATTTATTTTTTGTTCCGACGAATAAACCACCAAACCAAAGTTAGAAATAGTATGATAAGCGGTATTCCTTGGATGAAGAGAAATCCCTTATAAAAATCAAGCATAGTACTATCTGGGGCATCTGTTGACATCCCACCTATAAAAAAAGACACTGGAATGGCAAGGATATTTATCCCTAAACCGGCTATTACGAATAATAGATTTAAGTCATCCCAAATGTTTTGTGTTAGTGACATAGCCGTAATAAATACAAATATTGCAGTACCAATTATAAGAAATGGTGTTACATAACATACAATATACTCCATAATATCCCCCCATTACGTTAATTGTACCACCAGCAAGGACAATTTTTTGTGAATTTGGTTGTATATCATATTCATAGGGGGGTAACATAATGTCTCATTATCGGTAGTAAAGACATAGTGAATTTCTACTCTCATAAGGAATCCCCTTTTTCTTTTTCTATAACCTTATTCATTATATATATATATTCCTATTCTGGCATGGGTTTTAAGGTTCTCATTTGTTACCGGATTAGCCGAAAAACTGTATAAAATCTTGCATGCTCTTAGCGTGGTTTTTTTCCAAAATGCTGAAGGTACCCCTTCAAGTCTTTTGTTTTTGTGAAAAAGGTGAACGTTAAATGTTAACATATCAAAAATAAAATTTTACAAGATCATAGGATTTTCTTACGATTGAAATCTTTATACTTAACGCATAGTAATGCGATTATAGCTCCAACCAATGCACATAACATATCCCATTGTGTATCCCACACATCTCCTTGTGTTCCGAGAAATGCTTCTGCTCCTGTTCCTGTTAATTTTGCTACTATAAATTCCAATAATTCATATAGCGCACTAAATGCTAGGCAAACTGAAATTACAAGTAATCCTAACCATCCCTTTTTCTGAATTCCAACTACTTTGTTAAGTACTTCCCTTGCCATTAATGCTGGTACAAATCCCTGCATGAAATGCCCTATACGATCATAGTAATTTCTTTCTAAATCAAAAGTGTCACGAATCCAATTGAAAAAAGGTACCTCCGCATATGTATAATGACCACCAATTAGTAACACCATCATATGCAGCCAAACAAACACATAGACACTTTGTGAAAATTGAAATCGGTGATACGTAATAGCTAGAATACATACAACTATGATGGCCGGAAGAACTTCCAAAAACCATGTAAAGGTATCTTTCGGGTGAATTCCAGATAAAATGAGACAAAATCAAAAGCTAATAAAAAATATAATATGTATTCGAGAAAACATACAATATACTCCTTTTTAATCACATTTTATATGTGAATTATTTTTAACATATAGTTATAGAACCAGGTGCTAATGTTTTGTCTATACTAACATTAAAATAAATTGAATACTAGACTAGTTGTTGTATTGAAATATTGCTATACTAAAGTAAATAATACATATACTTTAGTATGTGTATTATTTGGAAAGTATACTAACTACTAGTAAACGGTATTAAATGTTAATTTAATAGATGTATATATATTTTTAATTTCTATTGGGGCTACCGCCACATCGCTATCAAGCTAAGAAATACAAATACCCCCAAAACGAGAAAATTGACTTCTTCATGTGAAAATGTACAATTTTTTTGTTTTGGGCTGTTATAAAATTCTTAAGTTGATGGATGTGGGGTCACCATACATGCCCATCAAGTTAAGGTGACGAATTTCCCCCAAAATGAAAAAAACGTTATTCTTTCAGTAAAATACTTGAAAGGATAACGTTTTTTATGGTTCTCTCGCTTTCTGAATAAGCCCGTTGAATATGAATAACTGAGATATGTTTCACTCTTAAAATTACTGAATTACTTTTGAACTAGCACTAGGTCTAGCCAGGATTTCGCCTCATTGTACAAAATTGGATTGTTTTGCGGCGTGTAGTAGGTAAGGATTGCAACTGCCTGTGATACGACCCATCCGCGGGCCCTTGCCAATGTAGCATCGTCAGTACGGATAGCATCAAGGAACATATCGCGCGCCTCTGGCGAGTGCAACTTCCACGCGACCATTACATCACACGCAGGGTCACCTATGCCCATTGTCTCCCAATCAATCACACCGCTGATACGCTTATCACGTACGAGCCAGTTACGTACATCTAGATCGCCATGATGCCAAACAGGAGGACCGTTCCATGGAGGCGCAGAAAGAGCCGACTCCCATACAGCAGACACCGCGGGATCGCCATTAAATCGTGCTAGCCAATATCGGAAGTCCTTGTCCCGTTGGGCCAAAGGAATGCCGCGTCCTAACGGCCCTCCCGTTGGATTGACTTGTTGCAGTGCTAGGACAAACCCTGCGAGATCGCGTGCTGCCTGAATCTCGTCAATCGCTTCTATCGGCACCGTTTCACCCCTCAGCCACGAATGTATCTCCCAAAACCATGGGTATTCGTTATTGGGGCGCCCCTGAGCGATAGGTACAGGGATTTCAAGTGGAACTAATGGCGCGAGTTTTGGTAGCCATAAGAACTCGCGTCCTCCTGGTGTCTTCGGTCCTTCCCTTCTCGCTAGCCGAATGGAATATTCGTCGCCAAGTCGGAAAACGGCATTTACCGTTCCAACTGGTTCTACCTTACGAAGGGGCAACTCTGCCCAGCGGGGGAACTGATCGACAAGCAAACGACGCACAAGTCGCTCTTCAATTTCCAATTCGTCAGCATGCATCTTCTCGGACATCGTATGATCTCTCCTTGGTAGCTCTGACATAAACTTTTATTGGTGGAAAATTATAATAATTCTCCGTACAACAAAAGTCAAAAAGCCACACTTTTTCATTATAAAATGCAGTCACACCTTAAAAAATTAACTTCTCTTAATTTATTCAATTGTAACGTGACCCCTATAGGGGTCACGTTACATTACTATTAACCTAAGGTGAATTTATACCTATAATTTATAGAAAGCGTTATTCTTTTT
>NZ_AYMH01000106.1:0-16901 GCF_000633475.1 Bacillus sp. H1a
TGTCATAATGATAATAAAACTGTACAATAAAAATATAATTAATAAGGGGGGACTAATGATGCAAAAAGAAGAGATATTAAGAAAATACAAAAAAATGGGGATAGATGAACGTAAAGAGCTTATAGAATTAGATTCATCTAGTTACGGCTTAATAGCTGTACTTGTTTTAATCCTAATCTTTGGTTCTTGGAAATTGATGCACGGTATTAAAAGTTACGAATTAATTTCAATTTTTTCTGGTTATATAGCTAGTACAAGCTTTTATAAGTTTAAAAAATTGAAAGCACAAAAATTTCTTATTGCAAGCATTTTAGCAATAATGAGTACAATTGCAAGTGCCATAGCTTTCTTTCTGGAGGGATAATAATTGAAAGATGAATTAGTACTGCAAAATCGTTTGAAAGTCGCAAGAGCTGAGAAAAAAATATCACAGGGAGAATTAGCTGAAATGGTAGGAGTATCTAGGCAAACAATTAGTTCTATTGAAACAGGACAATTTTGTCCAACTGCAAAGTTAGCATTAGTACTTTGTATAGCGCTAGATAAAAAATTTGAAGAACTATTTTATTTTTGATTAATTGGTGTACTAGGAGTCACAACAAATCCCTATCAATCTAGTTTTTTCATTATCCATAAAGTAAAAAACGTTATCATTTCTGTATATTTCTACAAAAAGAATAGCGTTTTTTTCGTTTTATGGATACACTTTTTTAGCTTGATGGCGATGTGGCGGTACCCCATCGCTATCAAGCTAAGCTTATGCAAAGTCCATTTTAGGCGAAATTGTTTCTTTTTCTAAAGGGCAAGTGTAGGTGATTGAAAGATTTGCATACGAAATAAACCCTAACGGGTTTCACTTTTTTGAATTAAGCGGCTTGATTATCAGACAGGGTACAATTGTAAACGACACCTAATATATCAAAGACCGTTTTTTTCTCATATCGATGAGATTTCCGCCCGTTTTGCTGTAGGAGATTGAACAGGCGAAGTAACACCTTTGATAGCTCTTGGGTGTTTTTTTGTATAGTTTGGAATAGAAGAAGAAAATAGTCTTTAATCATATATATGGCTTTATACTCGCTAAGCTCTCGTTTTTTCTTCATGAGGAGTAATTGGTGCATTTGAAACATGATAGAAGAACAGAGTAGTATGGCAATCAATTGACCATATAAATGGCACTCCAATCGTTCTGGTTTTATCCTTTTACAATGATGTATGTGAAAGAATGACTTCCACGTTTTAAATAAAATTTCGATTTGCCAACGCAATGAATACCAGTCATGTACCTGTCCCATTGGGACAATATCTGTAGGGGTGTTTGTCATATATACATTGATACCACTGAGTCGTTTACTTTGAGGAGAATACTTCATTCCTTTCTTTTTTTCTCTTACAGCTTGATCTTGTAATCGTTTTTGTTGCTGTTGTTTTGTTAATCGATGAACAATTACACGAGCTGGCACTTTATCAATCATTCCTACATAAGCATCAGCTATTTCACATGTTTGTCCTGGTTGAAGGGAGTTCATTAACGTCTCCATATCTATCTGTATATACTCTGTACCTTTCTTAATTCTTCCATCTTGAAAATAATCAGGGCTAGGATTTTTTTGATAAATACGTGTATTCGACTTGATACGAGAGATATAGTAGGCCTCTTTATCTTGTATATATTGAAGGTCTTTTAAATGAAAATAACCTAAATCTCGGATACATAAATCATTCGCCGTCACAGTTGGGGCACACAGAGAGCCGTAAGTGCGATCATGTTCTTTACCTGGACCTGTATGAATATGTAGGAACTGTCCACTTAACAAATCATACTCAAGTTGAATTTTTATCCCAGCTGTATGGCTGCATCCTCCTGCACCTGGATAAACCGATGAAAATACATCCGGGAGTTGAAATGCAGTTGAATCTAAAATACGAATACGCTTGAAAACAGAAGTGTATGGAGAAGAAATCGGCATAGATGCGGCCAATTTTTTGCTTAATAGTTCGGCTAGTAGGTGTTGTAAAAGTTGGACGGCCGCCTTATTAAATCGTTGATTCAGTCCCTCAGGACTGATAAGTACTGCTGTTGATGCTTCTAAACAGCTAGATAATTGAGTTAAAGAAGTCATAGCTACATTTTGGTTCACCCATACACATAAAGCTATTAAATCTTTTGCTTGGTACTTACTGGTTCGTTGTACAAAACCAACATCTCTAGCAAGATTCCGTAAGGTATTTGGAGATAAAAAACTTTGAATCTCTTGAGCAAATAGTTGTAATTCATCAGACACAGAAACAGACATAAAAAACGCCATCCTTTCCTATGATTCTACAGAAAGAATAGCGTATTTTTTCATTTTAGGGGCATTTCTTTTTATTAGCTTGATAGCGATGTGGCGGTACCCCAAATAGAGTTTTTACAGAATGTATTTTGCAAATAATTGGATAAAAATCCCTTGATATGTGAGAAGGAAATGCTATAATGAATGAAAACATATGAATATATGAATAATTATTCATATGTTATTTTGAAAAATAGGTGGTGAAGGTGACGATATGCTAGATATTGTTGTGATTGGTGCTGGGCAAGCTGGGTTAAGTATGGGTTACTATTTGCAACAAGGGGGCTATGATTTTGTAATACTTGATGGAGAAAAAAGAATTGGAGATTCGTGGAGAAACAGGTATGATTCTTTAATTCTATTTACACCTAAATCATATAGTTCACTGCCAGGGATGAAATTAGAAGGAGATGAAAATGCATTTCCTACCAAGGATGAAATTGCAAACTATCTTGAAATATATGCTAGTCATTTTTCGTTACCAGTACAGATGGAAACAATTGTACATAAAGTGCAAAAAATAAAAAATACATTTGAGTTATCTACTGATAAGGGAGTATTTCATTCCAAACATGTCATCATCGCATCTGGCGCTTTTCAGAAACCATTCATTCCTTCAATTTCTAAAAGTCTTCCACAAGAGGTGTTTCAAATTCATTCTTCTCAATATCAATCACCAGAGACGATTCCAGGTGGCCCTATCCTCGTGGTAGGGGGAGGAAATTCTGGTACACAAATCGCAACTGAACTTGCGGGAAGTCGCGATGTAACCATTTCTATTAGCCAACCATTTAAATCTTTACCACTTAAAATCATGGGCAAAAGCATTTTCCACTGGTTAGAAAAGGTGGGACTCTTATATGCAGGAACTACTACAAAGCGTGGATCATGGTTTCAACAACAAAGTGACCTTATTTTTGGATTTGAATTTAAAAAGTTGATACGCAAGGGGAATATAAAAATCCACTCAAGAGCGATACAAGCACAGGAAAGAGAAATAACTTTTAATGATAGAAGCAAAATAAGTGTGCAAAATATTATATGGTCAACGGGTTTTGTTCCTGATTACAAATGGATAGACATAGAAGGAACTTTAGATGAAAAAGGATTTCCTCTTCATAAAAGGGGGGTGAGTCCATGTCAAGGGCTATATTATATTGGATTACCGTGGCAACATCAAAGAGGATCAGCACTTATTTGTGGAGTGGGGAAAGATGCTGAGTTTTTATACTGGTCAAATTTCCCTTCCAGATTATCAATTATATTCCCATTCCTCAGATGAAGAAAATATAGAAAAATTATTAGCAGGACTTCGTACAGATTTGGATGAATTCCATGATATTGAGATCCAAACATTGATGCGTGTAGGTGAAATTCGAATGGACATCGCGTTGCGGATGTTACTACTAGATTATATGGAGAGTTTAAAAGACATATCTATTCCAACATTTCCATCACGAAATATTAAACAAGTTTGTGATATATTGCGAATGGGTAATAAACATCGGTTAACAGGTAGTTTTTTTGAACAACTTCACAATCTTTTAACGTGAAATGGAAAATTAGAATTTGTAACTTTCTCAGTCATTGTGGGAGTTAAACAAAAGGCTATTAAAACAATTAAAGTATTAGCTTACAGGGACAATATATTAATTCCGATGTTATGAATATTCAAATGTAAATTTAGTGTATTTTTAAATAGAAAAACGTTGCCTCTTCTTGCAAAAATATAAAAAAGGCAACGTTTTTTCTTTATTATGATAAAAGGTAATTAGTCCTGTGAACTACTCACCACTTCAAGCTTTGCTAAGTGGCGAGTAGTTCACAGGTCACCCTTGAATACATTTCCACTTAATTATAAGAACTAAAAGTATAGTTGGTTTTTTTTGTAATTATTTTTCTTCATTAGTTTCTTCTGTTTTCTCTTTAGATAAAAACCAACCACCTAAAGCAATAAGAAGCATAACAGACCAAAAGATTGACTTCCAAATTACTCCTTCGACAAAATCATGAGAAACAATGTGCACGGATGGATGAGAAAGGGTATGCATTAATAACTTAACCCCAACCCAACCAACTAATAACATTGCGGCTTTTTCAAGACTAGGGCGTTTTGTCAATAACTTAACGAAGAATCCTGCTGCATATCGAATTACAATTAAACCCGCTATTGCACCTATTATAATAACAATAAATTTAGCACCATCCATACCACCAATTTCACCCATAGACGTATCGGGCAAGTCAATGACAAGAGCTACTGCTGCTAAAATAGAATCAACAGCGAATGCGATATCTGCTAATGCAATTTGAGCAACAGTCATACTATAACTTTTTCCTTTTTTCTCTTTTTCTCCATTGTCTTTTTTGAGTAAATGTTTTAAAGCAATGAAAATTAAATAAGCGGCCCCAATAGCTTGAACTTGCCAAACGTGGAAAAGGAACGAAATAATAAAAATTGCACCAATTCTAAATATAAAAGCTAATAGCAAACCAATATTAATAGCTTTTTTTTGCTGTTCTTCTGGTAAATGCTTTGCTATTATAGCTAAAACTAAAGCATTATCAGCAGATAACAGACCCTCTAAAAGAATCAAAATAATTAAAACCCATCCATATTCTAATAATAAAGATAGTTCCATAGTATCCTCCTAAAAATCATTTAATACATTTTATTATGTAAATAACTTGTCCTTTTCTTTTTCCAATATTGTCCCATTATAACTATTTTCTTATTCAATTCTTCTGTCCTTTTAGTTTAAGCCCAATCCTTCACAACCACATGTATATTTCAACTTAAATTTCCAGTTTTCTTTAAAGGGGTTGTTCAATTCTATATCTAATACTTTTCCGCTTAACTTAGATTCAATGACATAGTGACCCCACATAGCAAAAAAAGAAATCTTCCCCAGTTGAAGATGTCTTTTTTTGCACTTTCTCTAGATGCTAATGATATTATTTACAATTCCCATACCAATTGTTGAATAGATTATGTTTCCATGTTAAAAGAGCAGGCAAAGTTTTTTAATGCTCGTTATTAGTTTTTGTATGAAGTTAATTTCGGATAATTGATTATTGTATTCTTCTAATTGGATTAGATATTCATAATCAATTTGCAACAACCAAACTTCATTTTTTCAATGTACAATGGATTATAACAATTACTAACAATCGCATAAAATCCATCTGCAATCATACCAACTTTTTATCTGTTAAGAAACTTTGCACCAGCCCCTTTTTGGGCTAGCTTATATATCTTTCTAAATTCACGAATTTCCTTACCGATATTATTTAATGTAATGCCCACCCTAAAATTTTCTATAAATTACTATGGGCTCTTATAATATAATGCCTATTTAACGAAGAATAGACTCCCTCTTGGATTATTGGAAGTTAAATCTAATATTTTACTATATTTTTAGCTGTTGTTAATAAATACCATTATAATAAGAAGCTAATAGTGAACATTTCAAGAGTGGCCATATATTCTTCTGACCAAACTGCTGTATAAAGCTTAAGAATTCTTAAGAACTTTTGTCCCTTTTTCTTAAGGTTTGGACTCTAGAGTATGATTATGAATTCAAAACAGTGGGGTGACTAAATATGAAAATAATTCACTTCCTTATTTCTGTATATGATGAACTGAAAATCAGTTGGTGCAGCCCTTCCAAGTTCAAGGTTTCTTGGGGATGAATTGATTGAAGGAACTGATTTGAAGAAAGTAAATTATATTTTCAAATATGGACCAAGTACAGGTGTATTCATAGGAAACTTATTAATTGTATATGGTTCAGCAGTAAATATTGAACAAAATATTAGGGGAACGATATCACTTATATCCATAATGTTATTTCTTGTCTTCCATTGTAAGTTTACAATAAAGAGAAGATGGAAATGTTTCACCTGCTTATGTCTTTAGTTGTTCAATACGAGAAAAAATGTGGAGGAATAATATGGAGTCAAAAATTCTTATTGTTGATGATGATAAAGAGATTAGAAATCTTATTTCTGTTTATTTGGAAAATGAAGGCCTGAAAACTCAAAAGGCAGAAGATGCTATTGAAGCTTTACAACTGTTAGAAGAAAAGGAGTTTGATCTTATAATATTAGATATTATGATGCCTAATATGGATGGTATTGAAGCGTGTATGAAGATTAGGGAAGACCGCAATATGCCTATCATTATGCTATCTGCAAAATCAGAGGATATAGACAAAATTCAGGGTCTAGCCTCTGGTGCCGATGATTATTTATCAAAACCGTTTAACCCGTTGGAGTTAATCGCTAGGGTAAAATCCCAATTAAGAAGGTTTAAAAAATACAATACGTCAATAGATCATAATAAAAGCATCCTAGAAATTGGTGATTTAACCGTGAATACAGATACACGTCAAGTATGGGTAAGGGGAATGGAAACAAGGCTAACTCCAAAAGAGTTTGATATACTCGAACTACTTGCTCGTAACAAAGGAATTGTCCTCAGTGTGGCAAAAATATATGAAGCAGTTTGGAAAGAGGTTTTTTATAAATCAGACAATACCGTCATGGTGCATATTACAAAAATAAGAGACAAAATTGAAGAGGATTCTAAAAATCCTATTTATATTAAAACTGTTTGGGGAATTGGATATAAAATATGAAGAATGTTAGTTTTAGAAATAAGATCATTATAAAACTTCTTGTTGCTGTTGCAGTTAGTTTTTTTGTTGCGTTTGGTTTAACAATCCTTATGTTGCTATTCGTCATAGATCCATTATTTAAAAAACACGAAGATTTTGGTATGTTTGAATTCAATTTATCATTGTTATTCTTATTCTCGTTCGCAATTTTTAACTTTATAGTAATTTTTTTGATATTGGTTCGAAAGAAAATAGCATATTTGAAGCTCATTTCTGATAATGTGAATGATATTGCCAATGGAAAACTGGGTTTGACAATTGGGATTATGGGGAAGGACGAATTGACCCAACTTGCTCAAAATATCAACTATATGTCCATGGAATTGGAAAATACATTTGAACAGGAAAGACGATTAGAACGTACAAAAAATGAACTCATAACTAACGTATCTCATGACTTACGCACTCCGTTGACATCTATTATCGGCTATATAGATTTATTAAAAAGAGGGCAATACGACAGTAAAACACAATTACAGGAGTATCTCGAAACCACATATTTAAAATCACAGAGATTGAAATATCTAATAGATGAACTATTTGAGTATACCCGTTTATCAGGCATCGATACTAAGTTAAACTTTAATGAAGTTGATTTATCAGGTTTGTTAGAACAAATAGTTGGAGAATACATTCCTATATTTGAAAAGGAAAGTTTAATCGTTCAAAAATCAATCACGGAAGAAACAATACCTATCTTCATAGATGTAGAAAAAATGGTACGTGTTTATGAAAATCTGTTTATGAATGCGATAAAGTACAGCATGAAACCATCCGAATTATCCGTATGTCTTGAACTAATAGGTAACAAAGCAATTTTGAAAGTATCAAATAAAGTCGAGAAGCCGCCTGTTAGCGATCCTAATAAATTGTTTGAAAGATTTTTCAGGGGTGATAAGGCAAGAAAAAATGATCAAGGAAATGGACTGGGACTTGCTATCTCAAAAAGAATTGTTGAACTTCATAATGGTAATATACATGCAGAATATAAAGACGGCTGGATGTCCTTTATTGTTGAACATCCAATCAAATAGAAAGGCTTATGGAATTACAGGTTCCATAAGCCTTTTTTTTATAAAACTTAAGAATTCTTAAGGATTTTACGGGGTGTTTCCTAATTTTCATAGCTTATCATGTATGTATTCAAAGCGATGAGGAGAGTGGAGAAATTAAAAAAAGAAAATTTTCTTTGCAGCTCTCAAGTGGATACATCGTGACAGTCTCATGGAAAAGATGGATGCAACATGACTATTTTGTTAAAAGCAAATAAGAATAGCATCATATTTTAAAGAAATAAAAAAACAAACGTAGGAGGATATATATGATAAAACCAGTTGTAGATGTAAAAAACATTCAAAAATTGTACGGTAAAAAAGGTGAGAATCAATCACATGCGTTAAAAGGTGTATCATTCTCAATTCAAGAGGGGGAGTTTGTAGGTATTATGGGGCCATCTGGTTCTGGTAAAACAACATTATTAAATGTAATTTCAACTCTTGATAAAGCGACAGGCGGCGTTGTTGAAATTGCAGGAACGGATATTACGAAAATGAAGCAAGGTGAGCTTTCTGATTTCCGTTCACAAAAATTAGGATTCATCTTCCAGGATTTCAACTTATTAGAAAACCTGTCTATTTATGAAAATATCGCACTTCCACTATCTCTTCAAGGTGTTCCATCACGTAATATTGGACCCAAAGTCGAGAAAGTAGCGGGTATGTTAGGAATCTCAGAAATACTTCAAAAGTATCCATCTGAAGTATCTGGTGGACAAAAGCAACGTTCGGCAGCAGCACGTGCGTTAGTTCATGAACCAGCAATTATTTTAGGGGACGAGCCAACAGGAGCTCTTGATTCTAAAAATGCAACGAGTTTACTTGATGCCATGACAAGCTTAAATAAAGAGCAAGGTGTATCCATTATGATGGTTACGCATGATCCTTACAGCGCAAGTTACTGTCAGCGTATTTTATTCATTCAAGATGGTGAGTTATATAAAGAAATTCATCGCGGTGGTACCCGTGAAGAATTCTATAAAGAAATTTTAGACGTGCTTGCAAACTTAGGCACACAAAAAGCGTAAGGAAGGAAGTTCAATCATGTTATTTAAGCTTTCTATGTCAGGCCTAAAAAGTAAGTTGCAAGATTACATTGTTTTACTTGTTGGTCTTATTGTCTCTATTTCAACTTTTTATATGTTTCAAACGCTAGCATCCAATAAAACGTTCCTTGAATCTAACTCTTCTATTGGGGATATTGTGTCTGTATTTAAAATTGGTTCCTTTTTGTTAGCGGTTATCACATTTTTCTATATTTTATATGCAAACTCTTTCTTATTATCTCTTCGTCAAAAAGAGTTTGGTATGTATATGATGTTAGGAGCAAAAAAGCATACAGTTACATTCCTAATGTTTCTTGAAACAATTATATTAGGTACGGTCTCTCTTGTGATTGGGATTACAATTGGTGTAGGACTGGCAGAAGGTATCGGACAATTACTAATGAAACAGTTGGAATTTCCTGGTGAAGGATATCAAGCATTTTATATTCCATCTATAACAGTTACATGCATATTCTTCTTTGTACTATTTGTACTATCAGCAATTATGAGTAGTATAAAATTAGTACGTTTTTCCGTATTACAACTTGTACATGCAGATGCACAAACAGAACGGGTCGCGGTAAAAGGAAAAATGACTGTTGTAGTTGCATTCCTTGGCTTAATTTTGTTAGGTATTGGTTATGCATCACTGATCTATATTCCAAGAGCGGGAATGGCTGCTATTGGATTAATGGCCATTGGATTGACCACAGCAACCTTTGGTACTTACATTCTATTTGGATCACTTCTCCCAGTTATGGTTAACAAGTTAAAAAGTAATAAAAAACGTAGTGAAAAAGGCCTGAATGCTTTTACTTTTGCACAATTGAATTTCCGTATGAATAGCCTAGCAAATGTGCTTGCAACAGTAGCGATGTTAGTGGCCCTTGGAGTTGGCGGGATTGCTAGTGGTATGGCATTTAAAAACAACGTAATAACAATGGTTAATGGTATTACAATTTACGATTCGGTTGTTCATAATCCAACAGCTGAAGAAAAGAAAATTTTGAATACTATCTTATTTACAGAGAAGCTTGAATATCATTACAAAATAGATGGTCAGTCTATTTACTATTTAAAAGATGATTTAGAGAAAAATCGTCCTTTAGTAGCAAAAAATGGAAGTGATAGAGAAGATTATGGGAAAACAAAGAGAGTATCAGAAGAGCTGCCAATTGGTGAAAACGTGAAGAAGTCACCGCAACAATGGGGTGAAGCGTTCCAAACAATCCAGCCATATTATATGTATCCTGATCATGAAATAAAAATTGTAGACAAAAACATGTACCATAGTATAAAGGGCCGAGAAAGTACTGTGTTTATTGGGAAAACAGATGATTTTAAATCATATTTAAAAGAATGGAAACAACTTGACGAATTACAGTTAGCGAAATATACAAGTATAAAACCTGAAGAACTGAAGAGTAAATATCGAATGTATAATTCTATTCATGGTATGTCCAGTGGATTAATGTTCATGGGCTTTTTCGTCGGAATTGCGTACTTAGCAATGATGGCAAGTTGCCTGATGTTTAAAATTTTGTCTGGTGCATCCAAAGATTGCACACGTTATCAAATGCTTCGTAAAATCGGTGTACGCCGAGAATTATTAACACAATCGATTTATAAGGAGTTATTCTTTGTGTTCTTAGTCCCAGCAATTGTTGGCATTGTTCATGTATTAGTTGGTATGAACATGTTCGGAGTCATTTTGATTGATCCATATTTCCGTATTTGGTTACCAATTGTTATTTTCGTAGTGATTTACTCGATTTATTACTTTATTACAGTTCAATTGTATAAAAGAATTGTGCTTCCGAAAGAAAATTAATGTAATGATATTATTTATACGAAATATCAACATAATCTGACCCCATTTATTGATCATGCTGAATGGGTTTGGAAATAATAAATGGACTAGCACTACGATTCATAAACAATTGGTTCTAGTGTAAAAACTCTAAAATTATATCGTTTACCTAAGAACGGACTATTTCAATAGTCTGTTCTTTTGCGTTCGTAAAGACATGTGTAAGTAGGTTCACGCAAGGACCTTCACTAGAAGGGGTCGCTATACATGCCCATCAAGCTAAGGTTGGGCATTTCATGAACTTTCGTTCTTGTTGCCTACATGCTTGATATTTTGTTTATTTGTTTCTAAAAATACGCATTTTTATTTTTTTAATTTGGAAGGCGTATTTTTGTGCTTTTTTAAGGGACAACTTCAAAAATTCGGATCACCATCATATGTATTTAGTGTAACTAGAAATCTATATGGATGGTGAGAATATGAACCAATATCAAATGTTATACAGCACTCCGTATCTCTACTCTTCAGAAACACTCAGGCAAATGTACAAAGGAACCAAGAAGGAAGATAACATTTGTGCAATACGAGAGCACATGCTGAGACATGAAGTATACCTGGATCGGCAATACCGAGGTTATTATTATTTAAGTCAAAAAATTGAAGAGGATCTATATGGTAATGAACAGACTGTCTCCTGGAATGAGTTATTAGATGAATATCAACTTTTTAAAGATGGTAAAGGGAATTTGTCCATTAAACCAAAAGGATGGGGTTAATATGACAATCATTGGAGAACTAGGCATTGTATATGGCTTGACAGGAGCTTCAATTTTAGGAATAAAAATGCTGAAGAAGAAAGGTCTTTATCTTCCAGATTGGTTGCTACGTGCGGGTCTCAAATGTTTGCTGATTGGGAGTGTTTGGTACGTTCTAATGGATATACTAGATGTATTTCTACGCTAGTATTACATCTGGTAGTTGAAAGTAATTATAACAGTGCACCTTAAACAGTTTTTTCTAAGCTTCCATACAGGCTCAACTACCTTAAGGAGGTATGGAGGGAATGTTGTCGCTTTTATTAATCCCAGCAACCTTTATAACTGTAGCTTATTTTTATCAAAGTAATGGAATGAGTGATAAGAAAAAAATTGCAACGTTTTTTGAAATTGCAAAGATATGTGTTCAACATAAAGGTGAATTACAATACCCCATTTTTATAAAAGAAATTAAAGATGAGATAAGTATGAATTATGTTTACAAGTTACCACTTGGTGTACCTAGTCAACTTATCCAAAAGTTAGCCGAAGTACTAGAAGAAGGCCTATATAAGCCTGTTAAAATATCGTTTCACCAAAGAGAGCTTCATATTCGAGTATTTAGCCAACAAATACCTGAAATGTGGAATTGGTCTAAGGATCTATTAAAAGAGCATACATGGAGAGTTATGGTGGGGAAAGCGTTAGATAAATATGTATATCATGATTTTGAGAAAACACCTCATATGTGTGTAAGTGGAATGACTCGTTTTGGAAAGACAGTATTCTTAAAAAATGTGATGACTAGTTTAATTTTACAACAATCTCAACATGTGAATTTTTTTATTATCGATCTGAAAGAAGGGCTAGAATTTAGTCCTTACAAAGAACTATCCCAAGTTGTAGAAGTAGCTGAAAATCCGGAACAGGCGTTAGAAATGTTGGCTAAAGTACGTGAGAAAATGGTTAAACAAATTGAAGTAATGAAGAAGTCCTATTTTACCAATATCATAGACACATCAATTAGGGAACGTTGCTTCATCATCGTAGATGAAGGAGCAAATCTTTGTCCTACACAAGGATTACCAAAAAAACAACGTGATGTATTATTTTTGTGCCAGGAGATGTTATCTGAAATCGCAAGGATCGGTGGAGGTTTAGGGTTCCGGCTCATATTTTGTACGCAATATCCAACCTCTGATACATTACCAAGACAGATCAAACAAAATGCTGATGCGAAAATAGGCTTTCGATTACCAACAGCGGTGGCTTCACAAGTTGCTTTGGATGAACCAGGTCTGGAGGATTTACCTTCTCTTCCAGGAAGAGCATTGTTTAAAACAGATCGTACTGAGGAAATTCAGGTACCTTATTTAAAGGATACTGATATGTGGGAGCTGTTAAAGCAATATAAGGTGGTGAAGCAAAATGAGACATCAAACACTCAAACAGAAAGCGAGACAAATCGAGATTTTATCCACTTTGAGTAAGTTAGATTTTGCAACCAGGAGGCAATTACAAGCCATCCACTGTCTAGGGAGCATTCGAAACGCAAATCGTGTATTAAAGGATCTACATTCATATTGTCACATTACAAAAATGGCTCGTGAACACGTATATTATTTAAACAAAAAGGGGCGGGATTTATTAGGCATTACAAAAGAAGTGAAGAAAAGTAGTCAATTACAGCACATATTAATGCGAAACGAAAGCTGGATGTGGCTTGGATTTCCAGAATGGAAAACAGAAAGATCTATAGAGTTTTCAATCAATGGTCAACGGCATCAGATTATTCCTGACGCAACCTATTTTGAAAATAATGTTCCCCATTTCGTTGAAGTAGATCGTATGCAACATATGAAGGCAAATGAACATAAAATACAGTTATATGGCCATATAACAGATATCTACAAAAGACAGAACGCTATTGTTCCAGTAATTATCTTTTTCACATTATCAGACTATAGACAATCAAAGTTAGAGCAATATGCTATAAAGCAAAATGTGTTTATGAGAACATTTGTGATGGAAGATGTTTTTAGTTAATTTACGCCCAGAAATCAGTAGAATCTATACTTTTTCCAGTTAATTTTCTTAAAGCCTTTATAATACGATTTGAATTTTTAGTTGTCGGCGATACGCTGTCCAAACTACACAATCGACTGACAGTAGAACGGGTTACACCACTTTTTGAAGATAGTTCTTCTTGTGTAATTTTGTGTTTATCTAAAAAACGACCTAAAGCTGATCTAGGTTTAGAATACCAATTCATCAAATTCACTTCCTTATGTGTTTTACTTACAGTTTGTCCAATAATCCCATTTTTTAAAAGTCACTGAAAATAGGAATTTTATTAATAGTTGAGCATAGTATTAAATAAGAAATAAAAATAAAAAATATGTAATAATTTTGTGGAATCTAGCATTCATAGTAATAGCTACAAGTTGCTGATACACTATCCTAATGGCAACTTGTTGCAAAAGGTATTCCTATAAAATTAAAAGCTTAAACCTATTGGTACACAAGGGTTTAGGCTTTTCTTAATTTATGGAGTAATGAAAACGAGCTTAATAAGTTAAGAGATTTTATATTGTTCAGTGGTCGAATATTGAAGAAATGTATATAATCTCACATACCATAAATATAATAAAAAAGGTTCTGGTGCAAAAACGTCGATCCCAACGCGAAGTGATACTCGAGGAGTATGTGGACGGATTCCATTTCATTTTGTCATTGGGGTTGTATATAGAGTATGACCGCTACATTGACGAAATAAAAAATCATTACAGAAGTAACTCTCATAATTACAGATACAGTTCACTAACAAAACAATTCATTATGATTTATGATGCAGCTTTAAACTTTGCTATTCGTGATGCTTTATATAAAAAGTTATTTACATTGTATTTATGCCTTGGTGACATGCTAGGATTCACACACGCAGAAATTGGACAAGCTTACATAAAAAAGAATGAAGTAAACCACCAATGCCAGGATTTCTCCTAGCATCAATAGAGGTTATGTCGTATGGAAAACTTGTTGTTTGCACCTTGATTATATAGCGTTTGCGAAACACAAGGTGAGAATGACAGCAATCTTTACAAATGTTTCACGTGAAACTCATATATTTAAAATTATTGATAAGTACTACACTTTGAGTTTTATTATAAAAGGAGAATGAGGTATGGCTTTCAGAATAGAGGAAATTAAAACATACAAAACTGTTGTTATTTGTGATGATTGTGGGAAAGAGGAGACTCTACGCACAACGAATTGTCCGCCTAGTTTTGAAACTAAAATGAATGGTGCGCTATCAAAGGGGGACACATTCAAAGATATAGGGAAGCAATTTTAAAATTACTGTAGTGGTTGCAAAGCGAAACATAAATGATTTTTAACAAAGGCGTTATTTAGGAGAAATGGAATGAGTCTAAATGTGTTTCAGCTAGCCCCGAACATAGCATCAATAATAATGGAAAAGAAGGGGTAGAAAATACTTACAAGTATAAAAATAACAATAGCAAAATTCCTCTCTATACCTTTTGGAGCAAAAATAATTAAAATCAGTGATACAAATATTAAATAATTTAAATTACTATCAGATCTATAAAAATTGAAAAGTACGATAAGAGTTAACAAAACTGAAATGAAACTAAAACATTTTCTCATTACGTTATCCTTTCTTGAAAAAATGAATTATACAGATTAAACCATAATTAAAGTGAATTGAAGTAAAATTTTAACAAAATCCCTATTTTTTATTAAAAACTGCCCTTGTTGAGGGGGCAACAAGGGCAGGACAGACATATGGATTTGCAAGGGGTAATCTGCAAAATCTTATAAATTGTAACATTAATATATACCTAGAGTAGTTACAAAAATGTAACAAAATCGTTATTTTGGAGAAAGAGGATTATCTGAGATGAGTTTCAGCTAATCCCGGACCAATCATAGAAAGGAGAATGTATATGCAAGCGAAGACAATGCCTAAAATTATTAAACCAATAAAAGCGAATGTTTTGGCTGTACCTTTCGGGGCAAAAATAGCTAAAACAATTGAGATGGGTATTAGAATTAAAAAAGGACCGGCAAAATACAGATTGAAAAATAAGAATGCAGTTAAAAACATTGAAATGAAACCAAGGTATTCCCTCATTACTTTATCCTTTCTCGAAAAAACAAATTATACAGATTATAATATATACAAAGTAAATCAAAGTGAGTTTTCAATAAAAACGCTATTTTAGTAGAAAGCAAGGTGATGGAATGAATTTTATGTATGTAATTTACACATTAGACACTTTTGCTCGAAAAAGTAATGTAGGTGTAACAGAAACTGAAGAAGCAGCAAAAAACTCCATTATTGGTTTGATGAAGAACGGATTAATTGTAGGATATGAAAAAGTAGAAGTGTGGCCATCATAAAAATTTCATTTTGTCACAAATAAAAGAGCAGCTAGCAAAAGCTAACTGCTCGGCTGGTTCTCCAAGGGGGAATGGAGAACGGCTAGGGACTTCATTAAATGAGTTCTGGCTATCGCCTACCTATATTATTGACGGAATATTAAGTTTTATTCAGATGAACAGAATGAATATATGTATAAATTTTAAACTGAATTAGATAAAAAATAACATAGTTACAGCGTAGCAAGATAAAACTGAAATGACAGAAAACATGGTTTTAAGTTTTCGGCGTTCTTGTTTATTCTCGGTAGCAAACGAAATATATTTTCGTACTCCAAATGCTAATATCCAAGCGCCAAATGTTAATCCAAATACCCCAACAAAAAACTGAGGATTTGGAAATGAAGTATGATTCATAGCAGATTAAAGTACAGTTTTAATGGATAAATAACAAAATGTTGTTAAAAGGGAGCAATAGGAGCAATAGGTTCTATTGCAAAGTTTTCTATATGAAGCTACACTCTAGAAAACAGGATCTAGGAGAATCAGACATGAGATATTTTAAAGGAAAACAATTCAAGAAAGATATTATTTTAGTAGCTGTCGGCTACTACTGCCGTTTTTTTTTAAGTTATCGCGATGTATCTGAAATCCTGAAAGAACGTGGTATTTCAGTTCACCCAACAACCATCATGCGATGGGTTCATGAATATGGCAATCTCATCTATCAAATTTGGAAAGTGAAAAATAAATCTGCACACTTATCTTGGCATTTGGATGAGACTTATATCAAAGTTAAGGGAGAATGGCGTTATC
>NZ_AYMH01000107.1:0-3917 GCF_000633475.1 Bacillus sp. H1a
ATGGAAATACGCGTTTACAGATTTAGCAGCATACGATGCCGAAGGTAATGCGTATAAGTATGAAGTGAAAGAACAACCGGTGGCTGGATATAAATCTGAGGTTCAAGGTTATGACATCACGAATACAAAAGTAGGCCAAACAAAGGTAGAAGGAACGAAGACATGGAAAGATGATAACGCAACAGATCGTCCAGAAATGATCAAAGTAGATCTACTACAAAATGGCAAAGTAATCGCAACACAAGAAGTAAGTAAAGCAAGTGAATGGAAATACGCGTTTACAGATTTAGCAGCATACGATGCCGAAGGTAATGCGTATAAGTATGAAGTGAAAGAACAACCGGTGGCTGGATATAAATCTGAGGTTCAAGGTTATGACATTACGAATATAAAAGTCAAGGAAAGTCCAAAAGAACCAAGTGCAGATCCGAAAGATCCAAGTACAGATCCAAAAAAACCAAGCACAGATCCAAACATAAATACAGACAAAAATAGCGAGTCAAAAGTTCTACCTACTAAAGAAAATGCTGAGAAATCAGTATGGCTTCCTAAAACAGGTGGAACATCAATGGATATGATTTCATATATTGCTGGAATGTTGTTGGTGGCTTTAGGTGGATTCGTATTTGCTCGTCAACGAAAGAGATAAAAAGACTGGTTATGTTGGTTTGAATTATAGTCTGATCAAAGCCTTGCTGCAAATATTGATTTTATAAATAGAGGAAACCCACACATTTTGAAAAAAGTTTGATTAAAATGTGTGGGTTTTAATTTTATATTCCTTAAGTTTTTATAAAAAAGATTAATCATCTTATTAAGATGATTAATCTTCGGTTTACTTCAAAATCAATTGTTTTTTTATGTTTACTTTCATTCAATACACCATCAGCTAGAAATTTAATACGTGCTCCTATACTTAAATCTAAAGGGGGAAATTTTATTAACTGTATAACTATACTTCATGATTCTAGGATATATCTAAGAAGTTGAATAAGAGTTTTCTTTTTCGAGAGTAGATATAGGAAGATTTATATTAACTGTTGTTCCTTTACCTACTTCACTTTCAATCAATATCTTTCCTTGGTGCTTCTCAATAATTTTATAACAGATCATTAATCCTAAACCTATGCCATTTTCTTTGATACTATAAAATGGTTCTCCTAGGTAAGGTATACGTTCCTGTTCAATTCCACACCCATAATCAGTAAATCGAATGTTTACATGGTTTTGATCAGGCACATATTCGATTTGAATCAAGATTTCCCCTCCCATTGAAGTTGCCTCAATTGCATTTTTTAAGATATTTATAAAAGCTTGCTTTAATTGATTACATTCACAAAGTATGAATGAAGTATCAGATGTAAACTCAGTTTTAATTTGTATGCAATTCATTGTCGCTTGAGGTTCAAGTAACATTACAATTTGCTTCATTAATACATTCAGGTCATTAGTTTTGATTTCTAATGCCTCGGGTTTTGCTAATGTCATAAATTCATTAGTAATACTATCTATACGTTCAATCTCTGATGAAACTATATCTATATAATGCTCAGTGCTCTTATTTTCCATTGATTTTAATAACTGCATGAATCCTTTCATTGCTGTTAAAGGATTTTTAATTTCATGAGCAATTGCAGTGGATAATTGACCTACTACAGCAAGTTTCTCCGATTTTCGTAATAATTCCTCTGTTTTTAGCCGTTCGGTGATGTCTCGAGAGATACTCAAGAAAACTTTTTTGCCATTCAAGTTAAACACACGAACAGAAAATTCAATTGTCAGGGTCTTTCCTTTAGGAAAAACAAATTCATCTTGTAATGTAAAAGCAGTTTGCCCTTCTCTAATTTTTTCTATGATTCTTTGGACCATTGGAGAATCTGGCGGAACGTTACTAGGAAATACCATCGAAAGAAGCTCTTCTCTACTATATCCAAATCTTTCACACGCAACAGGATTTACTTCGATAAAGCGAGTTGGAGATTGATCCTCATTCAGCTCCACTACATATACTGCATCAGTTGCTTGTTCGATGAGTGCACGGTATTTCATTTCACTGTCACTTAATTGCTGGTGTAATTGATGCAGTTCTCTTTCTGCTTGTTTCCTTTCAGAAATGTCTCTACAAATTCCTGATAAAGCAATTACATTACCCCTAAAATCTAGAATAGGTGAAATCGTCAGGCTTACATCAATAAGAGTTTTATCTTTTTTTTGTCTAACAGTTTCTAAACAGGTTATAATTGGGTCTTTCATATTGGTATTTTTAATGTGGTTTATATATTCCAAAGTTTGATCTATTAAAAATTCAGGTACGCAAGGTAATTTTTTTCCTATAGATTCTTTTTCTGACCAACCAAATATCCTCTCATAGGCTTTATTCGCTTGCAACATATGACCATCTAAATCAAATATAGTGATAGCATCTACGTTATGATTAATAAATGATTCTAATCGTTCCTTAGTTACCTTTAACTCATTTTCCGCATTTATTCTCTGTGTTATATCAACAGTAGAACCAACTACTTCAATCACTTTTCCCTCTCTTTTAACAGGCCTAAGGGAGAAAAGTATAATAGTCTCATCATTTGGCCATGGTAGTTCGAAAGTTACTTCCTCGCCATCCCATGCCTGTTGATAATATTTTAGTAGTCGAGGAATTAAATGGAATGGAATGATGGAAGAATCTATAGTAGGTAAACTTTTACCCACCACTTGCTGAGAGTGAAACCCATGTTGATAAAATAATTGTCCATCACACAGAGTATGAATAAAATTCCCATTCACTTTTTTAAATTTGAAAATACCTCCTTGCAGTTGATGTACGGTATCCTTTAATTCTCGCTTTGATTCTAGTAATGTTTCATTCGCTTTAGCTAAATTTTGTGTTAAGCTATATAAATTTTGATAGGATTCTATGAGAAAAACACCAATCAAGAGTCCGCACGATATAAATAACGTACCTTGGATGTCAAGAAGTATAAGTGGTATAGAAGGAAAAAAGAATCCAAATACCAAATGGATTATAGCTATATAAACAGCTAGATAAAGAAAGATACTTTTAAAAGCATGGATATTTTTGAGATATGTTTGAAATATGGTATATATAGTAGCTATTCCTAAGGCAGCTATCAAGGCAGGTACCCAATCACCGTCAAGGTAAAAAATACGCATAAATAAAATAAACATTAATGTAATCCAGCCGGCTCTACGACCAAAATAAATAAACGACATTATAAGAGGAACCGCTCGAAGGTCATAAAACAATCCCATGTGCTTAAAATTAAAAATCATCAAAATAGCAGCTATGATACCTGCAAATATGCCTCCAAATAACTTGATTGATTTGGAATCCATTTTTCTTATAAATACTTGGATAAAAATAGCTGAACTAACTAAGAAAGCAAAAATAGATAGATTAATGAAGAATCCTGTGAAAAGCATGTCACATTCCCCCTTATTAAATGTATTAGAAAAAAGTACGAGAATTCTACAAATTATACGGTGATTAGACTTTTTATTCGGAAATGGGAGATGAGCAGTGATGAAAATTTAGCTCCTTTTTATCTCTTTTCAACAGAAGCTCCTTTCCTCGAAGATTTGAATATATGAAACACTAATTTCAGGTAGGAAATGAATGTTGGTAGGCGTATATAATGAAGGCATCATGCAAGAAAGCGAGGTACATCCCATGTTGGTAAATAAAGTATAGAAGTTTCGTATCTATCTAAATAAGCGATAAGAAATATTAATTGCTAAAACCATTGGGTGCAGTCGTCTCTTAACCGTAGGAACTACGGGAATAGCTTAATGGATTAGAAACCGATAGTTTTCTGTACTTAGGAATCTCCCACTTCAAACAGCCCATTAGACCGTTAGGTGGTGAGTAATTCAAAATATTTTCTTCATTAATATAAAAA
>NZ_AYMH01000108.1:0-551 GCF_000633475.1 Bacillus sp. H1a
GGTTGGTTGTAGAAAAACAGCAACACACATAGAAAACAAGCAACAAGTAATGATGCAGGCTTTAAGAAAGAAGGGATTGAAAAATGCGGTGCTCTTTGTTCTTGTTCGTTAAACGAGATTTCCTCTCCAATCATGTAAGAGTGCGCTTTTCTTTTAAACGAAATAAATTCTCCATTTGGAGTTAAAACAACTACGCTATGTTTTTTTATATCCATCACAATTCCTTTATTCATCATGCTACCCCTCTTATATAATCAAGAATATATGTATAGTTGTTTGCAAAGATAATACACATTGCAATAATGTATTTTCTATGCCGCTCTAACGTTTTACGACTTACCCTAACACGCGGTTCAATATGTTTAAGCGGTAACTTTTTCTTTCGGAACAGCTCTTCCATCATTTTCTCATCTTTTATAATAATCTTTACAATTTCTATTAAGTGCTCACGCGTATCACGATGCTTAGGAGATTCCTTAGCAAGCTCTGAAAATGTGATTTTAAACTCAGCTAGCACACTTTGAAAATGAAGAATTTCCTCCTTACGGTTA
>NZ_AYMH01000109.1:0-1293 GCF_000633475.1 Bacillus sp. H1a
AGAATTTCCTCCTTACGGTTATTATTTTCCATCTCTTTCATATACTCCGTAAGCGATACTTGCATTTCTAACATTTCCTCTTGCTTATCTTCTTTTAAAAAGACAAGATTATGCTTAGACTCCTTGCGTATATAGTCAATTACATCTCTTTTTATAAGAAGATCTGCAAAAGCTAGAAAAGATTTTCCTTTTGTATATGAATACTGTTCAATTGCTTGGTTAAACGCAAACAATCCAATGCTATATTCATCATCCTGTTCTGTAATATATCGGCGGCAGACAGACGAAATTGATTTTCTAATAAAAGGCTGATACTGTACGATAAAAGCTTCCTTATCTCCTCCGTTGTTTTGTATGTTATATACCATATCTTCTATTTTCGTTTTTCTTAAGATCTTCATTACTAAACTCAACACTTGTAATCTCCCTCCCTCCTTCTGCTTTAAATAGCAAAATGGTCACTAAACAAGTGACCATTTAACCACATTTATTCAGTACTTTCCTTTAGACTTGTCTTCTTACTGTTGATCATATTTTTCGAAATCGACTTTTTTCATCATTTTCTTGATGATTATTATTTTCTATTTGCGCTAGAGTTAAGTCTGCATTTTCATCTACTCTCTTATTTTCTTCCGCTTATTTCGCTTGCTCTTTTTATATTTTAGCTACAATCTTTGAATAACTCTTCTCTATATTTTTGATAATTTCAGCTTTTGCTTTCGGTTTCCCCACTGAATCTAGTAATTTTACTAATGCTTCAATGTTGTTTCCGATGTGTACTTTTACTTTCATTGCTTCTTTTTCTTCTTTAACAAAAAGCTTATCTTACTTCATTTAGTCTTCTATCGCTTTTTTCTAATGTATCTTGTGCAAGATTACCTTTTAATAGTGTTTTTTCATAATCATTTTTCTTCCATTTGCTTTCTTCACTATACATATTCGACGGAACAAATTATTTTATGGGGGCCAAAAAAATATTTTTTATAAAATAGCTATTTATTTCAAAAATAAAAACCATCAATTTGAAAAAAGATTAATCAAATTGATGGTTTTCTTGTAATATTTTATTAATTTTTTATCGTTTTCTGACAGAAGACTCCTTCCCCAAAAATGTGATGGTGTGAAACACCAATTTTAGGCGGGAGATGAATGTCCGTAGGCGTAAGCCTACGTTTTTTTGCACCAGAACCCCATATTCCTAGTAGAGAAATCAAAAAAACGAAATACAGGGGACACTGGTCTATAGGAGTGTACAATTTTTTGTTAGCATTCTAATATCTAAATAATAAACAA
>NZ_AYMH01000110.1:0-793 GCF_000633475.1 Bacillus sp. H1a
CCCTCTTTCTTTATTATATATAGATGTATTCAGTGAAATCTAGGTTGGTATGGATGAAGAAAAACACTGATTAAAGTGCACTTTATCCTTTATAGCTCTTTTTATTGTATTTCTCATCAAATTCTTTTCCTTCTAAACTCGGATCGAGTGTTAAAGGTTGGTTGCAATGCATACATGCGTCGACACGACCGAGCATTTTTGTTGGTTTATCGCAACTTGGACAAATAATATGTACAGTCTTAGTAGATAACATACCAATCCAAAAGTAAACGACAGTACTAGCGATAACAGCTAAAAAGCCAACCATCATAAATGTTGTCATAATAATAATGTTGTCACGGAAAAAGACTCCTAAGTATGCAATGAAGAGGCCGATAAATACTAAACTTAATGCAAAGGTCCGAATTTTATTGATTTTGTTCGAATATTTAATGCTCATTCTCACCACACTCCTATAATAATAATATAACATAAAATTTAGAATTTTCATTCGTATATAAACTTAGTAAAACGATAAGGGGAAAAATAGGAAGGAGTGTAGCTATGTATAAAGAGTGAATGGGAGATATGATGTACTGGAAATATGCTTTTTAAAGCTTTTAACGGGATGTGAAATTTTTTTATGAAAAGTATTGACCCTACATATACTGCATGATATATTAATAAACGTCGCTGATGCGGAAACGCAGAAAACGACAAAAAAGAAATTGAAAAACTTAGTTGACATCGAAAAACGAAGATGTTAACATAAGGAAGTCGCAAATGAGCGACTAAGTAGTTCTTTGAAAACTGA
>NZ_AYMH01000111.1:0-321 GCF_000633475.1 Bacillus sp. H1a
TACTTCTTCCAACTTACCAACTATTTATGAAGTTAAAGCATACCAATCAATTAAAAAAGCACTTGTTGCCTATCATAGACAATCAAGTGCTTTAAGTTCATTTGTTTTTAAGTATCGTTAATTTTGTAAGTCTTGTAGTAACAGTATGACACCTTATATATATCGGGACAAGTATTGCATTAAAACTTACGAGTTTGTACGAGTTCATTAGTTTCATATACATTCCATGTGCTTAAAACGTCATCTCGCTTAATCTCGTACTTCGTTTTCTATTCTAGAATTGCATATAGTGCCCCATGATGGTACAACCACCATGAATTG
>NZ_AYMH01000112.1:0-6626 GCF_000633475.1 Bacillus sp. H1a
TAGTTAAGCAACCACATTTGTTATCTTTAGAACCATTTTTGCTTTAGTTAAGAAACCAAATTTGTTATCTTTAGAACCATTTTTGCTTTAGTTAAGAAACCAAATTTGTTATCTTTAGAGCCATTTTCGCTATAGTTAAGCAACCACATTTGTTATCTTTAGAACCATTTTTGTTATGGTTAAAACCACATTTGTTACCTTTAAAACCATCTTTGTTATAGTTAAGCAACCACATTTGTTATCTTTAAGACCATTTTTGTTATGGTTAAAACCACATTTGTTATCTTTAAAACCATTTTTGTTATAATTAAATGTCATAATCCCTTATGTATCAAGACATTTCATGCTCTTAAAACATATAAACATATAAAACATATAAAACAATTAATATATAAAACAAACAAAACATACAATGTTGAATGAATAAGAATATACTTGTTATCATTTTTTAAATAAAATTCCCACGTCATATAACCAAATTTGTTATCTTTATTTTACTCAGACATGTAAACGTCAATTAATTGCAAAACTCTTCGGACATACTTAAGTATAAAAAAGCCCTGAAAAAGGGCCCTTATGAGTTTCGCAAGAAAGGAATGTCTCCTACTATAATATACGTTTGTTTCAATAGAATGTGAAAAAAATAGGCAAATGTTTCATTTTGTAGAGAAGTGAGGTGGCTTAATCGGAATAGGGTGTATCGTTGGACGGTGTCCGTTGTGTGAAGATGCTATTTACGAAGATAAAGACTTAGTACCACGAACTTCTTCAGGAAAGTGCTCAGTAGCTAAAAAATAATAGCGAGAATAACCCGAATTGACACTTCCACGACTAAAGTCGCGAGCCCTAATCCTAACGAATTAACGGCTGGGATTCTTGAATGACTGAGCATTCGCATTCCATTTCTGTTGTAAATAGATTCCTATCTGTATATTTCTACAAAAAGAATCATATTTTCTGTGAATTATGGTATAAATTTATCTTAGGTTGATGGCGATGTCGGCAGAATCCCGTTTCTTAATAAACGATGATCCCGCTCCATAATGTTATTTAGATATTTGACTTGTCTGATTGAGCTGC
Source organism: Bacillus sp. H1a (assembly GCF_000633475.1). Lineage (NCBI taxonomy): Bacteria > Bacillati > Bacillota > Bacilli > Caryophanales > Bacillaceae > Bacillus > Bacillus sp. H1a. The sequence goes on from NZ_AYMH01000112.1 coordinate 1,081, forward strand.
CTACGGGTATCTTTTTTTCTTTTTTGCAATTCTACAATTGCTATCGGAAAGATTGGACTCTGGCCTACTGTGATAACGCGAGGCTTAGAAACATGAAAAGACCGCAAAGCTTTTTTGAAAAAGTACTTTGCAGCCATATGATTTTTTTCTTGTTTAAATAAAAGTCAATTGTATTCCCTTCTGAATCAAAAGCACGATACAAATACGCCTAATTACTTTTAACCTTCACATGTGTTTCATCAACTCTTCAGGAATCGTTCATTGATTTCAAATGTATATTGGCTGAACCCTTTTCCACAAATTAATTCTTACTTGTTCTGTTTTGTCCGTATATAAGATTAAGAAGCTGCATATATTCATCCTCTTGTCCGATATCAAATCGTTTCCCATCAATCATTTTTCCATATACTTTTTTAGTCATAATTAAAGAATGAATTGCATCTGTTAATTGATATTCCCCCCCAACACCAGGTTGAATATTTTTTAATAAAGGAAAAATATCAGGTGTAAAAACATATCTACCAAGTACGGCAAGATTAGATGGAGGATTTACTTTCGGCTTTTCGATAATATTTGTAATACTAACACAATTTTCTTTTACAATCTTCCCTTCAATAATACCATACTTCTCTAAACATTCATCTGGTACCGTATGAATGCCTATTACACTATTTTTCGTCTCTTTATAAATACTAATCAACTGATTTAAAGCGGTTTCTTTATCCGAAACTACAATATCATCTGGCAAGAGTACAGCAAAAGGTTCGTTACCAATAAATGTTTCACCTAATTTTATCGCCTCACCAAGTCCTCTCGCATATGGCTGCCTTATATAATGGATTTGAACATTAGGGATAGCAAGCCCTTTTAACAGATGTGATTTTTTTTCTTTTTCTAAAAAAGCCTCCAATTCTAATGAATAATCAAAGTAATCAACTATTAAATCCTTTCGGCTAGAAAGTACAATTAATATTTGCTCAATGCCTGACTTCACAGCTTCTTCTACAATATAATGAATCGCGGGTTTATTCCCTATTGGAAACATTTCTTTTGGAATCACCTTTGTAATTGGAAGACTCCTTGTGCCGTAACCAGCGGCTGGAATGATTGCTTTTTTAATCACTAACCTCTCTCCTTCACTTATTTAAAATATTTATATTCATTCAGCGCCTTACCTGCTCATGACGAAATCAAAAGGGGCCTTTACCTTTTTTCTTTTTCCCTGCTTATATGAATAGGCATTTCACTTGTCACCAATCCAAGTTGTTCATCAATATACTGTAACAACTAGTACTAAGTACAGAAAGGTGACTATCATATGAATATATGTATTATAGGCTCTGGTTATGTTGGGCTCACATCAGCGGCGGTATTAGCAGAATTGGGTCATAATGTTATTTGTGTAGATAAAGATCAAGATAAAATTCATTCTCTCCAAAAGGGAGAATGCCCTATTTACGAACCAGATTTAAAAGAACTTATTCGAAAAAATCAAAATCGATTACAATTCCGTTGTGATATCGATAAGGCTATTCGACAATCACCTGTTATTCTTATCGCTGTAGGAACTCCTTCTACATCAAGTGGAAAGACGGATCTAAAATATCTTTATTCCGTTATTGATATACTAGTTCCAGCCATAACATCATATAAAACAATTATTACGAAAAGTACAGTTCCACCAGGTACAAATCAGCAATTATATGAAACACTCATTAAAAGTGGAGTTTCATCATCCCTATTCAATATTGTTTCTAATCCAGAATTTCTTCGCGAAGGTTCTGCTGTCCGCGATATGCTTATTCCAGATAGAACTATTATAGGTATCCAAAAAGATGACACAAAGTCGTTAGAAATTATGCAGGATATATATAAAGGGATTAGCGCACCTTTCCTTTGCACTGGATTAAACGAGGCGGAGATGATTAAATATACATCCAATGCATTTTTGGCTACAAAAATATCTTTTATAAATGAAATTTCTCGGATTTGTGATGCATATCACATTGATGTTGTTGAAGTGGCAAAAGGAATTGGCTATGACTTTCGAATTAACCCTCATTTTCTTCAAGCGGGAATGGGGTATGGGGGATCATGCTTCCCAAAAGATTTACATTCACTCATCTATACAGCAAATGATAGGCACATAGCAGTTCCTATTTTACAAGCTGTACAATCCATTAACTCCACACAGATAGATCTCTATGTTGAAAAAATCAAAAATACTATAAAAGAACCCTCTTCAAAAAAAGTAACTGTTTTAGGAATTTCCTTTAAGCCAAATACTGATGATATTCGTAGCTCCCTCGCTGTACTACTTCTTGAAAAGTTAACCCTTCTTGGCTACGATCTACATGCTTATGACCCAAAAGCTTTTCTCCCTCCACATTTAAAAAAACAAGTTACACAGCATGAGAACCTAGAATCCTCAATTACAAATTCTGATTGTATTATTATTGCTACGGAATGGAATGAATTTAAAACACTTAATTGGAAACAAGTCAAACAAGTTATGAAGGGATGCACAATCGTGGATGGACGTAATTGCATCGAAAAAGATGAAATAGAAAAATACGGATTACACTATATAGGAGTGGGTCGGTCATGAAAATCCTTGTAACAGGAGCCGCTGGTTTCATTGGCTCTCATTTGTGTCAAGCGTTACTTAAAAATGATGCATATCATGTAGTTGGAATTGATCATTTCATCGGTCCTACTCCAGCTATTTTAAAAACAGATAATATCCAATCTCTTCAATTGAATTCACGTTTTCAATTCATACGAGAAAACATTTTAACTACAGATTTATCGCAATTATTACAAGATATAGACGTAATTTATCATTTAGCTGCTATACCCGGTGTCAGAACAAGCTGGGGAAAAGATTTTCAGGATTATGTAACAAACAATATAATGGTTACACAACATTTACTTGAAGCCTGTAAACATGTAAAATTAGATAAATTTATTCATATATCAACATCTTCTGTTTATGGTGAAAAATCTGGTGCGGTTTCTGAAGATTTATTACCCACCCCTCTATCTCCATATGGTGTTACAAAATTAAGTGGTGAACACTTATGTCATGTTTATCACAAAAATTTCCACATACCAATTGTTATTTTAAGATATTTCACAGTGTATGGGCCAAGGCAACGTCCTGACATGGCATTTCATAGATTAATTAAACAATTGTTAGAAGATAAACCTCTCACGATATTTGGTGATGGAACACAAACGCGTGATTTTACCTATATCGATGACTGTATACGAGGAACTATGGCCGCTTTAGAGACAAAAAAAAATATAATAGGTGAAATTATCAATATCGGTGGAAAAGAACAAGCATCCATTTTAGACATTATTTCTATGCTAGAAAAAGTATTAGGTAAATCAGCAACTAAAAACTTTCTAAAATCAGTTCCTGGGGAACCGAAACAAACATGGGCAGATATATCTAAGGCCAGTACATTACTACAATATTCTCCAACCGTTCCTCTATTCGACGGTCTGGAGGCAGAATATCATTATGTAAAACAATTATACAAAGGAGATTAATTTATTAAAATTGCATATATATGTACAGAAAAATTACCATCTCCAGCGTTTAAAGGTGGAGCAATTCAAATGATGATTGATGGGGTGTCTCCCTATATAAGTCAAGAGTATGAGCTTACCATTTTCTCTATTTCAGATCCAAGTCTTCCAGAGCAAATAACACTAGATAATGTCAATTACATGTATTTTCCTCAAAAAGAATATGAGCAGAATGTTATAAGGACACTCCAAACCAATACCTTTGATATTATACATGTCTTTAATCGTCCCAAAAATATACCTCTATATAAACAAGCTTCTCCACACAGTAAATTTGTATTAGGCCTGCATAACGATATGTTCGCTGAACATAAAATATCCATTTATGAAGGCAATCTTATTATTGAAAAGGTTACCGCCATCATGACTGTTAGTAACTATATTAAACAAACTGTGATTGAGAGATTTCCACAAGCTGAAGATAAAATTTCTACTGTCTACTCTGGTGTTAATTTAAAACAGTCCCCTTCTATCTGGACACCAACAGGGCAAAAAATAAGAAGTGAATTTCGTACAAAATACGATATCCAAGATAAAAAAGTGATTCTATTTGTTGGCCGATTATGTGAAAATAAGGGTCCACATTTACTCATTCACGCTATGAAGAAAATTATTCAAACACATAAAGATACGGTGCTTGTAATTGTTGGTGGTAAATGGTTTAGTGATAACAGAGTAAATAAATATATTAGAAAATTATATAGAATCGCTAAACCAATTAAAAAGCACGTAATTTTCACTAAATTTATTCCGGCAGATCAAATGCATAATATGTTTCTAATGGGGGATATATTTATATGTAGCTCACATTGGAACGAACCATTGGCACGCGTTCATTATGAAGCAATGGCTGCAGGAATCCCAATACCGTGGGAAAAATGCTGAAGTTATAACAGATGAACATAACAGCTGTCTAGTAGAACAATATACTAATCCAATGGAGTATGCCAGACTCGTCCATGTCTTGTTATCTCAACGAGAATTTGCACAATGGATTGCTGAAAACGGCAGAAACGTTGTGGAAAAAAATTTTACATTTAAGCATACAGCAGAAAAACTAAATCAGGTATATAAACAAGTAGCAGAATCCACTAATCAGCCTGCTAGAAATATTATGCGCCCCTCAAAATTCAAATAATTCGAACTACTCATCATTTAACGTCCCGAAGGGCTGTTTGAAGTAGGAGATTCCTAAGTATGGAAACCTAACGATTTTAATTGAGTAAGCTATCCCTGTAGTTCCTACGGTTAAAAGAGGGATAGCTTCGTTTCTAAGATTTAGTCCTGCGTTAACATCTCTATCGTGATGTGTGCTACAAGAAAGGCAATCCCACTCACGAAGATTTAGATTTTTAACATCTTTATTTTGATAAATGTAACTCGAACATAGCTGATTAGAAATAAACGTTTTTGATACAACTACAACCTGCTTCCCGTACCATTTTCTTTTTTAATTGAGTAAGCTCGTCAGAAAAAATGATACGTTAATCCTTTCCATATCTTTTTATAAGCATAACTTTATATAACAGAGAAACAATTAAATACAAAACGACTACAACCAATGAGTCTCGCAATTAAGGCTTTTTGTTCTTGATTTGGGTAAATACGAAATTTGTATGCCTTATTGATTAATATGGATTGTATCTCGCTTTTTTGTAAGGTTCCTGTATTAATAAAAAAGGTAGGCTTACGCCTACCAATACTCATCTCCTACCTAAATTTGACGTTTTACACCTTCACATTTTTGAGGAAGGAGTCTTCTGTCGGAAAAAGATAAATACATGTATTTGATGCAAGATATATATGAAGGATTTCTATCATGTATATGTTGAAGAATAAAAAACGCTTGGAAACCAAGCGTTTTTTTATTGCTCATTATTTTACTCGTCATCATCTTCGTCATCTTCTTCTTCTTCTTCGTCATCTTCTTCTTCTTCTTCTTCGTCCTC
>NZ_AYMH01000113.1:0-703 GCF_000633475.1 Bacillus sp. H1a
ACTGCGGCGCTTACTTCACCAACGCCGACAAAACAACTGCCAAAATCAAATAACATGCCACCAAAAGCATAAGGGTCGGTCAGAGCTTTTTCTACATAACCTTTCACTGTGTTGAACATTTCTTTTTGGTCTTTTCTAAAGGTTCTAGCGAGGTTATCTAGCACGGGAATTTTGTCCGTGTATGCGGGATTATTTAAGAAAACACTAAGATAAGGAGCCGTAATTGTGATAGAGCTTACAATCCCATATTCGGCAAGTTTCTTCACCCCTTGCAAAGTCGCGTTGAGATCGTCCATCCTCCATTGGGCTGTCTCTTGCCCTGTTGCAGAGTTCCATCCCAATGCAACCAAGTTACAGACAAGCGAACCGAGCTTACTTGCACCTATCGCAATCCCACTAATAGCGGAACCTGCCGCGCCTATAAAACCTTCTAACACCAAGAGATCATCAGAAAGTCTTTTCAGGGCAGGATAGTTCGTGCCTAACATCCCTAACCATCTTGTTCCTTTTTCTAATTCATCCCATTTCTTACCGATACTAGCAGAAACGTCTTGAAGCCACGCCTCCACTGGATGATGGTTCGCCCATTCTTCTCGCTTTTTCTTCATTTCTCTTTCAGCTTCTTTTTCCGCCTTCGTGATTTGTGTATCCATTTCATGAATGCCTTTTGCCAACTCATCTAGCGCAAAGAAGGCTTGCAGTT
>NZ_AYMH01000114.1:0-13574 GCF_000633475.1 Bacillus sp. H1a
GGGGATACTTGCTAAAACTTCTGAGGGTGGAAAAACGTGGAGTTATGCCGCTGGGATGGCGGATCTGAGAACCAAGAAACCAATGGAAACAGATTTTCGCTTTCGCATTGGCAGCGTGACGAAGACGTTCATTGCAACAGTTCTACTTCAATTAGCTGGAGAGAACCGCTTGAATCTAGACGACTCTATCGAAAAATGGTTGCCTGGTGTCATTCAAGGAAACGGATATGATGATAAACAGATTACTATCCGGCAGATATTGAATCATACAAGTGGTATCGCTGACTACATAAAGTCAAAAGACTTTGATATTATGGATAAAAACAAATCGTATACAGCTGAAGAATTCGTAAAGATGGGGATTTCTCTGCCCCCAGACTTTGCCCCAGGAAAGGGCTGGTCTTATTCAAACACAGGATATGTATTACTGGGTATCCTTATTGAAAAAGTAACCGGAAACAGCTATGCGGAAGAGATTGAAAATCGGATTATTGAACCGCTTGAATTGTCGAATACGTTCCTACCTGGCAATTCAACCGTTATTCCAGGCACCAAGCATGCCCGTGGATATGTCCAACCAGACGGAGCAAGTGAGCTAAAAGACGTTACTTATTCTAACCCAGGTAGCTCGGATGGAGATATGATTTCTACTGCTGACGACTTAAACAAATTCTTCTCTTACTTACTCAGTGGCAAATTACTGAAGGAACAGCAACTAAAACAAATGCTTACTACAGTTCCTACAGGAAGAAAAGGAATCGATGGATATGGTCTTGGAATCTATGAAATTAAGCTTCCAAACGGTGTCTCGATATGGGGACACACAGGTGGCGTTCCAGGGTTTTCTACTCTTGCTGGAGGTACAATTGGAGGCAAGCATACTTTGGCCGTCAATTTGAACAGTTCGGTTAGAGCTAACAGTCCTGATCCTTTTAAAAATATTTTACTTGCTGAATTTAGCAAGTAGGCAAAAAGGAAAACAGGATAAATTTTGTCATAGTTTTTATAGTTGGGGTAGCGTCACATCGCTATCAAGCTAAGAAAATACAACTCCCCCAGAACGAGATTTTGTCCTAACTTGTAATAAAAAAGCTTATTTTTTCGTTTTGGGGTGGATTTGTTTTCTTAAGTTGATGGGCATGTGGCGAGACCCCATATAATGAAATATAGCTTATTAAACTGATTTGCAGGGTAATGAAATACTTTTAGAGAAATATGGTTTATTAAAGTATTACTAAAAAGGAAGGGTGATTCCACATGATAGGAACTGAGAGTAAAAAACAGGAAATTTTAAAAGCTTACCAGTTCAGACATGCTTGCAAGGAGTTTGACACCAACAAAAAAATTTCGGATGAAGATTTTCACTTTATTTTGGAAACAGGCAGATTGTCTCCAAGTTCAGTTGGTTTGGAGCCGTGGAAGTTTGTCGTGATCCAGGATGCAGTGCTTCGCGAAAAATTAAAACCTGTATCCGGTGGTGCCCAGGGACAACTTCCTACTGCCAGCCATTTTGTAGTTATATTGGCCAGAAGAAAAGAAGGCTTAAGGCATGATTCCGTTCACGTGATCAAAATGATGAAAGACATTCATCATATGCCTGAAGAAGTTGTGCAAAATCTTTCCGGTTTCTACAAATCCTTCGTCGAAACAGAACTCGAAGATAATGACCGTCTCATTTTTGAATGGGCAAGCAAACAAACATATATAGCATTAGGAAACATGATGACAGCTGCGGCTCAAATCGGTATTGATTCTTGTCCGATAGAAGGTTTTGATAAAAAGCAGGTGACCACTATTTTGCAAAATGAGGGTATCATTAACGGCAACGATTTCGGTGTAGCCTGTATGGTCGCTTTCGGATATCGGAAAGAGGATCCCAAACGTCCAAAAACAAGACAAAATCTCGATGAAATTGTCGAATGGCGATAAAACTGTAGATGATGTTCCTCAGCATCAAGGGACATGATCACATAGGCATGTTCCCTTTAATGTTATTTAGAGATAAGTCCAAGTAAGCATCCAAATAGGGTGCTTTTTCCTCTGTTATATAGAAAATACATAATAAAAATGGAATTCAATAAAGTAGACATTGATTAAATAATCCCTATTGCCTTATTTTGATACTGTAAGGAATAAAGTATCAGTCTGAAAGAATAGTACATCCTATATTCATTGATGCCCCAAATTCTTCGAATAATTGTTTGTTTACTTTTTCCCAATTAATTTCTTCATTATATAAGTAAAAAAGAGATAAGAACACTTTCATTCCGTGTATTATCTCTTTTCGAATATGCATTTCATATCCCATGTAAATTTACCACATATTTCAATGGGACTTACAAATTGCTCTTCAATAATAATTATATCTTGTTTTTTGTGAAAAATATATAATTCCAAACCCTTTCAAAAATACATGGTCAGAATGTCAGTGCTTTACATGTTTTTAAGAATTATATTTAGTGATAACATGAAATTCATTTTCTTATAGTTAATTAATCCTAAATATAAATATAGGTCTTTCTATAAGAATACTATAAATTCTCCTCTATTTACCTATTCTTATAACTTTCATAAATTATTATAGTGTAGATATTGATTTAAAGTTGATTAATTAAAATGGCGAGTCCACTGCTTTTTTTATTTTGCATAGAAAAAAGGAACCTGTAATGGCTCCTTTTCACAATGCTACCTTATACTTATTGATTTTCCGCTTAACATCCATAAAAGCTAGTAATGCTGCAATAGCGCAAAGACCTTTAAACCAAAGGAATTCAGAAGAAAATAGTCCACCAAAGAAAGCGACCGAGTGTATAAAACAAGTAATACCAAATAACCAAAGCATGAACTCTAATTCCTTTGAGGAATACTTATAGTTTTTAAATCTTTCCCACATATGTATCAACTCCTATTGTCCTGATGTTCTGTAGTTTTTCTTGATGATATCTCGCATATTTAAGACAAAGAATAGAAGGAAAACCAAGGCTATGATACCGTTAACCCAGTAGTATGAATGTCCTGTTGTGAATCCAGTATAGAAAGAAAAGGAATTCCAAACTAAAAGGATTGTTGAACAGATAGTAGAGATCAATAATGAACTAAAACTTCTCATGATTTTCACCTCGATTCAAATTTTTAGAACTTTTTATATAATTATACATTTAAATACAAGGATTTACAAAAAGAATTACCATAAAGGGGTCACCATATCAAAAAAAGAAAATTGTACGTTTAGACACAATTTGGACACGAATTAGCCAGTACCTTGTACGTTAAGGACCCGGCTAATTACTTACTTTACTACTTTTTTATATAATTTTTCTCCCGTAATGGTCTTAAATTATTAAAATTTGTATTTTCATTTAAGTTCCAAACATAATCACCTGTCAACGTAATATGTTCCCAGCCAAGTGGAGGTATATGTCGTAAATATTCTTCTGGAATGTCCACACCTTTTGCACGTAATGCATCTACTAATTAACGGCTTGCTGGGCACACAACATAAAAAAACCGCTCCTTTTCGAGCGGTTTCCTCTTAGAATGAAGGTTATCCATTCTATGTGGCAATGTTTGCATGAAAACAATAAAAATTAATAATTTCCTACACAAAAAAACAGATACAGAAAAACACTATCCAGCATTACGTTCCATTACAAAAACCAAACAACCCTTTTCAGACCATGGTTCATGTTCTGTATTAGGTCCATAACAGAGATAAGAACCTGCTCCATACTCAACATCATTGCTGATAAGAGCTCCATCTAATACGAATAATTCCTCGGTATCCCTATGCGTATGTTGAGGGAATTTTGCCCCCGGTGCAAATCGCACGACATAACGCAGTTCACCATTCGCATCTCGTAATGGAATTTGTTCTATACCGTCCATAACAAATTTCCACTCACTGTTTGTGATATCAACGGAAAATAAATCTTTCATGTTATCATCTCCTTCTATACAAATAGTAATTTACGATGATATATTGGTCAATATGAACAAAAATGAACTATTCTTCAGGAGGAATGAATCATGGAAATTCGTTTGTTACAGACATTTCAAGCTGTTGTCCAATGTGGTAGTCAGATAAAAGCAGCAAATCTGCTGCAATACGCACAATCTACCATCACCCTACACATCAATCAATTAGAAGAAAAACTCGGCATCGAACTGTTTGAGCGTAAAGGAAAACAAATGGTGCTAACCGAAGCCGGAAGACTTGTGAAAGAACAGGCAGATATTTTATTAAATCAAGTGGATGTAATCACCGAAACCGCAAAAGAATTTTCAATCGGTCAGAAAGGACTTATTCGGATTGGAGCCATTGATTCCATTGGCAAAACAAATTTGATTTCCGTACTAACAAAGTTTATGAAAGACCATCCACAAATTTGTCTTTCCATCGAAAGTGGCGTAACCCAACAATTTAGTCAACGGATTATCGCTAACGAACTTGATATTGCCTTATGTCCCCCTCCATCACCAGAATTAAATCTTGAATTTTATCCGCTATATGAAGAAAAGCTTTGTTTGATACTGCCGATCGACCATCCATTATCTACACAAGAAAAAATTCACATGTGTGATTTGGAAGATGAAAATTTTATTTTAACTGGACAATTGTGTGATTATCGGCGAAAAATAGAGCATGTTTTTCTTCATCATGGTTTTCATTTACACTCTAATTACGATGCAGCAAACATGGAGATGGTTTTAAATCTTGTATTACAAGGGTTTGGTATTGCTATGCTACCTAGCAATTTCATTGCCAATCCACATCAATACGCTATTCGTGACATCGATGATATTTCATTCGCTTTACCTGTTGGATTAATCCGCAAAAAAAATATAGCCCTCAGCCCTGCTACAGAAAAATTGGTAGCTAACATATTTTCATCCTGCTAAACAAGCACAAAAACCTGCTAATGTTTGTCAAGTAGGGGTTTGTGTAGTAACGGAACAGAAACGGCAATAGGAATCCAAACCCCTTAAAGTTTAACCAATATAAGTCTAATTCATCACAATAAGGGGTATCGCCACTTGGATGGGAGCATATTACGTTGACAGATGATTATGTGTGGAATTTAAACCTAAAAACAAATTTTAATAATTTGCGACCACTACGGAAAAAAACTCAGTAAAAGAGAAGTAAAAGTAATAACCGGTTCCTTAACGTACAAGGTACCGGTTAATTTGCCTCCAAATTGTGTCTAGACGTACAATTTTCTTTTTTTGATATGGTGCCCCCAAATGGATAATAAGGATTCTATTTTTTTGCATTAAATTTCTACAAACAAAAAAAGATAAGATCGGAGAATACGATCTTATCTTCAGCACAAGGAGTAAACATAAGTGATAACCATCATATTTTTATTACAATTTATTTTTTATTAATTTTGAATATTAAAACCATATTTTACAAGTATATCTAATTTCATTGATATTAGAAAAAGAAAAAAGTATACATTCAAATCACTGAAAATAAAGGGATTGAAAAACAGATGGATAAAAAGCAACATTTAATTGATGTACAACCAATTCGGAGCAAAGAACAGCTCGAAGATATGAAATGGTCTCTTAAACGTCATTGTTCAGATCGTGATTACATTTTATTCCTACTTGGGATTAATACTGGATTACGTGTAAGTGACTTACTTAAAATGGAAACGAATGAGATTTTAAAATTAAAGCGAAAAAAGCGGAAAGAATTTAAAGTTAAAGAAGGAAAAACAAAAAAGGAACGTATCATAAATATTACATCTATTTTTGAGGAAGTATTTCCATACGCTGAAAGTCTAAAAAGTACCTGGTTATTTCCTTCTCGAAAAGGTGATAAACCCATTAGTAAAATTCAAGCCTATCGACAGTTACAAAAAGCCGGAGATTTTGCCGGAGTAGAATCATTAGGTACTCATACTATGCGTAAAACATTTGGATATTGGTTTTACAAGCAAACAAAAGATATTGCTATGTTACAAGAAATATTGAATCATAGTACACCACAAATTACATTAAGGTACATTGGAATCAATAAGGAAGAGAAAGATAATATACTTGATACATTTCGCATCTAATTTAATTTAGATGCTTTTTTGTTTATGGGTATTTTTGCCCATCTCCTCTAAATATAGATTTAAAATAAATTTTCTTTTTATCTTTCCTCAACAACATCATAAAACAATAGTCAAAAGTGCGTGAAAATAACTAAGTAATTGTCTTTTTCATACTAACTGTTAGGTTGCATTGATTAGTCAGAAGTTACTAAGTCAAAGACCGCTTAACTTCATGAGTAGAACTCAATTTAGAACATCTAACAACAAATAGTTAAAACTACGTGAAAAATCAATCTAAAGAATGAAGCGATAAGGCTTCTAACCGCAAGGACTGCGGAGATAGCCTAATAAATTAGAGTTCGATAGAACTCTTTACTTAGGAATCCCCCACTTCTAAACGAAGTGAAATTGGGGGTAGTTCAACCCGATCCTCATTTCTCATGTAAACGTTTGTTTATGTGAAAAGCGAAAATAAAAAATCAGATTTTAAATCAGATTAGAAATATTATATTTACACGTATCTCGGCTGTACCCCATATTATGTTTGGGTTGCCATACCCAACATAATATGAAAAATCTCAATCTCATTTTTATAGGATGAGATGAGATTGAGACTCTTTTGTTGTTTATTTGCTGGATAATGGAATGGTAACTAAAAATTCTACGCCTTGTTTGGTATTATTTATAGAATACGTGATAAAAAGGGATTCAAAAATTTGTTTTACAATATATAACCCTAAGCCACTCCCTCCCGTATTTCGATTTCTTGACTTTTCGATTCGATAAAAGGGTTCGAATATGTGTTGTATATTCTCTTCTTTAATTTCGACACCTGTATTGATGACTTGTATTTCGGTATGGTTTTGCTTAGATTCTTGGCTTAACTTTATATAGACCTTTTCGTTAGGTGGTGAATACATAATCGCATTATGAATGATGTTTTTACAGGCTTTTTCTAAAAGAACACAATCCGTATAAACAAAAATGTCAGAATCGACTTCTTTTATTATTTGAATGCCTTTTTGAGAAGCAAAAAATTCGAGATTTTTTGTGATTGTACCTACTAATTTCGAAAGATTTACTTCTTCTACTTGTAGTTTAAAGGTATGTTGTTCTAATTTTGACATGCTTAAGATTTCGCGAACCAGTTGTTCCATACTTTCAATTATTTGATGATTTTTCTTTAAATATTGGTCACGATTTTGATAAGGGCCGATATTATATATCATCCCTTCTAAGTATCCTTTCATAATAGTAAGAGGAGTTTTTAATTCATGTGCTACAATAGCAAAGAATTCCCTTCGCTTTGTTTCTATTTCTCTTTCTTTTTCAATATCACTTTTCAATTGCTGATTCGCTTTTTGCAAATCAAAAATTGCCTGTTGTAAATTTATGGACATATCATTCAAGCTATTGGACAATTCCCCTAATTCATCCATAGAACGAACCTCAATTTTTTCGGAGAAATCCAAGTTTGCCATCTTTTGTGCACCTTCATTAATATAAATAAGTGGTTTGGTAATAAACCTTGAATAGAGATAAGCACTTCCTAAACCAATAACCAGTACAATGATACTAATATAGGGGAGAAAAAGCACCAAGACCTGTGAAGCTTCATCGATCGGTTGAAATGTTGCGAACACCACAAGCGTTAAGTTAACATCTTGGAATTGTATTGGCCTGGTAACCTCATATGAATTACGAGAATAATCCAAACCCTTTATTGGTACTGTTTTAACAAAACCTTTTGCTTGAGTACCCCCCTGAATAGTACTCCCTTGAATAGCACTTCCTTGAATAGTACTTTGAAGAAAAGTAAGAGAAGGATAATAAATAAGTCTTCCCTCATTATCTTGAAGGTAGATCACTGCATTATTTTTTTGTGCGTATTCATCAACAAGTGGTATTGCATTTTGAAGCGTAAGATCTTTAGATTTATCAATTATTTCTTCGATTCCCGTTTGAAGCTGATCTGTTTTGTATTGCTCATAAAATTTAGGGAGAAAGAAGTATAAAGTTACATAAATCAAGGTTGCAAAGGCTAACAAAATGAGGGATGTAGTCATAAAGAGTTTATAGGTAATTCTTTTCATCTTCATGATTTTTACAATACTATTCATCGATTTTATAACCAATGCCCTTTACTGTTTTGATATAGGGTATATCTAATTTTTTTCGTATGTTTTTCATATGCGTATCAATCATTCGTGTGTCTCCGGCATACTCATATCCCCAAATTTTTTCTACGATATTTTCTCTTGTGAGTACCTTTTTTTCATTTTGAAGTAGTAGTTGCAAAATTTCAAATTCTTTTGTCGTTAAGGGAACTTCAACCCTATTTACATATACCTTATATGCATCACCATCGACATGTAGTTCTCTAAATACAAAATGATTATCCGTACTTTGATTATTACTTCTTCTCAGTACTGCTTCGACTCGTCTCATCAAAACATGAAAAGAAAAAGGTTTTGTAATATAATCATCGATTCCAAGATCAAATCCTTTCATTTGATCTTGTTCTTCTTCTAGCGCAGTTAGCATAATAATTGGTATATTTGACTGACTTCGAATCATTTTGGCAACTTCAAATCCATTCAGGTTTGGCATCATCACATCTAGAAGAATTAAATCGAAGGATTGCTTATTAAATTGTTTCATGCCCTCTAATCCATCTGATGCAACTATAACTTTATACTGTTGTGTCATTAAAAATTGTTTGATTAATTCTTGTATTTCTTGATCATCTTCTACCACCAGAATGTGATAGTTCTTCATAATATCACCTCTTGTAGTCATTATAACCTTCCAATCTGAAGTTGATGTGGAGACGTATTAGAAACACTATAAAAACTTCACAAGAAAACTACATGTATTTCAAATCAGCTCCAGATGCATGAGATAGGTTATATACATAGCGAGACAGAGGGAGGTAATTAAGATGTCACTGGAAGCAAACATCATTCTTTCTTTATTAGATGTACAACTGTGGATGGCCCCTCATTCGAATAATAGACGCATAAAAGAGAAAAAATAAAAATTGAAATCAGCACCGTGCTTAAATAAATACACAAGTGTAAATAAAAGAAAGCTATATAAGTCTAGTGAACAAAAATAGGGAGGATCAAATTGATTCTCTCTATTTTTGTATTCAATAACTAGGTACTGAAAATCTTTACTATAACTCTAGATTAACTCCATATAGAATACAGATTAAGTTTGTATGATACATGTACCAAATAGAAAGGAATGATACATGATGTTGACGATTTACACAATCTATCAAATTTTATCCCTTCCTTCTTATTTACACACAAACCTATTACCATCCATTCTCACAAGAATGCTAGGATCTAAGTTTATAACAAAAGAATAAATAAGCTAATGGATGTTTATTGTCCCTTGTTTCCGCTTTTTGCAAAACACCTGTATAAACATGCATGCTACTATGTACATTGAATACCCTATTTGTTGAGAGCCGAATAGGCTCTTTTTTTAGAGACAAGCTCGAAGTGTGTTTGAATACATTTATATATATTTATATAAAAGTTGAAACGTAATGTTACCCCTACGAAAAAACAGTTGATTTATGTCTAAACCATGCCTAAAGGTAAAATTTTCTTTTTTTGAAATGGTGATTCCTAAATATTACATTCATACATCGTATTTCAAATATGAAGACAAAAATATTCAATTGTAAATTAAAGGAGAAAGGGATGTTCACAATGGGACACTATGATATAAATCAAACAGAAAGCAATAGGAATAAAGCCTATAAAAAAACAGGGTATTTTTTCACAGGAATAATTGGTGCAGTGATTGGTGCAATTACCATTGGATTGACCACCCCTTATATAAATGAAATCAAAGGAAGTGCGGGTCAATCTCCTAAGCATAACGAAGTAAATCAGGGGCTACGCCGATCTCTTACAAACCAGAAGATGTGAGCAATCCTCAAAATATGATTGAATCTGCAAAAGAAGTTGTCATAGGTGTCATTAACTATAAACAAAATGCAGATTCATTTAATACGCAAGATCAATCAGAAGAAGCTGGTTCGGGATCAGGGGTCATATATAAAAAAACGGCAATAAGGCTTTCATTGTTACAAATAATCATGTGATAGACGGTGCGAATAAAGTAGAAGTGAAATTGAATAATGGTAAAAAGGTTCCCGCTAAAGTAGTAGGGACAGATCCATTATTAGATTTAGCGGTATTAGAAATTGACGGGACAGATGTAAAAAGAGTCGCAACACTTGGAGACTCAGAAAAAATTCGTACAGGGGAAACGGTAATAGCCATTGGGAATCCATTGGGGCTAGAAGGTAGTGTAACAAAGGGGATTATTAGTAGCAAGGAACGAGAAATACCTGTTAGTACCCTTGGAAATCAACAAGTGGATTGGCAAGCACAGGTAATTCAAACAGATGCAGCTATTAATCCTGGGAATAGTGGAGGAGCTTTGTTTAATGAACAGGGTGAAGTCATTGGAATTAATTCGAGTAAAATTGCACAACAAGCTGTTGAAGGAATTGGATTTGCAATTCCAATTCATATAGCCAAAACGATCCTAGAGTCTCTTGAGAAAGATGGAACAGTTAAACATCCGATGATGGGTGTACAGTTATTAGATGTGGAGAAAATGGCAGATTCTGCACGCAATCAATTAAAATTACCAAAAGAGATATCAAATGGTGCAGTATTGAGGAATATCTCAAACCAATCACCAGCAGAAAAAGGTGGATTACAACAATATGATGTTGTGATTGCATTAGATGGACAAAAAATAGAAAATGTCGTTCAATTCCGTAAATATTTATATGAAAAGAAAAAATTGGGGGATACAATTAAAGTAACAGTTTATCGAAATGGTGAAAAACTAACAAAAAACGTGAAATTAGCGGATTAAACAAGTGCCGCTTAAAAATATAGCCACCTTTCGGTGGTTTTTTTATATGTGCTTTTTGTGTGGGTACTAGATATATCAGAGGTGGTAAATGTGATTAAGCAAAAAGAATGCCCACATTGTTATTCCATGCAGGAGGCTAATTTTCCAGCTATAGTATCTCATCCTGTACTGTATGGGGCATAAATAAAGGGAGTTATCCCGTGTTTGTATTCCTTCCTCAAGTTAATCGGTTGGTGACTGATATTTTATACCTATTATTATTCCGTTTGTCCTCATTCCACATTAAATGGACTGACTCCTTACCAATGTTCAAAATCGATTACGTATTTTAATTTGTGTTCCAGTTTTTCTTGACTATATTAACGAATCACTACATATGCACTCCAGATAAGCCCTAATATCTTTAGATAATCTACTGAATATCTTCATATAAACTCCAGATAGTGTATTTAGAATAACAACTATCAAGGAGGTTAGGAAAAATGAATTTTATAAAACGCGCAATTCTCAGTATGAAAAAAAGAATAGGAACATCATTAATTTTGATGGCGGTCTTTCTGATTGTTACAAACTTAGTGCTGGCAGGATTCGCAATCCAAAATGCATCAAAAAAAGCTGCTGATTCAGCAAGAAAAAAACTGGGTGCTGATGTTACTTTAGGTCTTGATTTTGATAAATTAGGAAAACAAGCAAGGGAAACTGGAGAAGCGCCTAATCCGCCGCAGCTCAATACAAAAGAAACAGATCAATTAGCGAAGTCCAAGTATGTAAAAGACTATAATTATATAACCAATAATTTCGGAATTGCGGATGGGTTTAAATTAGTAGGAGCTTCAGAAGGAGAAGAAGAAGGAAAAGGAAAAGGTAGCGTTGCCATGGTGGGAGGTTCAGGTTCAGGTTCAGAAATAGATATGAATTCTTCTCTTATGATAGAAGGAGTTCGCAAGACTTTATTACAAGAAAGTTTTAAAAATGGAAAAAGTAAAATCATTGATGGGAAACCAATTACAGAAAAGATGCAAGATCAGAATGTAACTTTAATGGAAAAACGATTAGCGGAACAAAACAATTTGAAAGTAGGAGATAAGGTTAAAATTCAATCAGGGGATAAGAAGGAAACTCTTGAACTTGAAATTATTGGTATTTATGAAACGAATGAGCAACCAATGGGTCAAAATCCCCCTCCTATGATGAATCCAGCTAATAAACTATATATGCCTCACTCTACTTTAAAAAAATTAGAAACAGATGAAGGTATGAGTAGCATTCAGGTCGTGTACTTATTGAACGATCCACAATACATTGAGGCATTTAAAAAAGAAGCAAAAAAATCTGATATTGATTTTAATTATTTTAAGTTAGATGCACATGATTCATTGTACAAGCAAATGATTGGTCCTATCGAAAATATCGCTTCTACGTCTCAAATGATTATCTATATGGTATCTATTGCAGGTGCGATTATCTTAGGATTAATCATTATGTTATCGATTAAAGCACGTCGTAAGGAAATGGGGATTTTATTATCTATTGGAGAGAAAAAATGGAAACTGATGGCGCAGTTCGTAGTAGAAGTAGTATGTATTGCTATTTTAGCATTTGGATTATCCCTAACAACAGGAGCTAAAGTTTCTCAATTCGTAGGGGATAACTTACTTTCGAGTGAAATTGCTACAGCAAGTGAAGAAAAAGACAATTCACAAAATGGTAGTGTAATGATGGTTGGAGCTGGTGGTACTCCACAAAACCAAAATGAAGATCCAATTGATAAAATTGATGTAAGTGTAACAGGAGAGGATTTAGGGAAAATGGGGGGGATTGGACTGACTATTGCTATATTAGCAACTATTTTGCCAGCATTATCTATTCTACGCTTAAATCCAAAACAAATCCTTTTAAAAGATGAATAAGGAGGCTCGATATGGAGACGATTTTGCAATTTAAAAACTTAGATTATTATTATGAAAGTAACGGAAAAAAAGTAACGATACTAAATAATGTGAATTTTTCTTTTCAAAAAGGGCATTTCTACACGATTTTGGGGCCATCCGGATCTGGTAAAACCACAACGCTTAGCTTAGGTTGTGGGCTGGATAGACCTAAAAATGGTCATGTACTGTATAAAGGCAAGGACATTCAAAAAATTGGTTTGGATCGATACCGTAATCAATATGTATCCGTGATTTTCCAATCATATAACTTGATTACCTATATGACTGCTCTTCAAAATGTACTAACGGCAATGGAAATTACCGGTGTTAAGGTACAAAATAAAAAGACAAGGGCATTAGAATTATTAGAGAAGGTAGGACTCACAGAAGTAGAAGCGAAACGGAATGTTTTGCAACTAAGTGGTGGACAACAACAACGTGTAGCAATTGCTAGGGCACTATCTTGCAATGTTGATTTACTGATTGCTGATGAACCAACAGGAAACCTTGATGGAGAAACAGCAAAAGAGATTATTGAGTTGTTTCAAGAGCTCGCTCATCAAGAGAATAAATGTGTAATTGTTGTTACGCATTCACAAGAAGTTGCAAAAAAATCGGATCGAGCAGTTTATTTAAGTAAGAAGAAGTTGGTAGTAAACGAAAGTAATATCTAAATAATAAACAA
>NZ_AYMH01000115.1:0-563 GCF_000633475.1 Bacillus sp. H1a
CTTCCGCAAGACATGTATGAGTTATTTTATTAAAAGTGCGGGTGAAGGGAGTCGAACCCCCACGCCAAAGGCGCCAGATCCTAAGTCTGGTGCGTCTGCCAATTCCGCCACACCCGCATATTTTATTAAAATGGTGAGCCATGAAGGATTCGAACCTTCGACCCTCTGATTAAAAGTCAGATGCTCTACCAACTGAGCTAATGGCTCGTACAATAAAAACTGGTGCCGGCTAGAGGACTTGAACCCCCAACCTACTGATTACAAGTCAGTTGCTCTACCAATTGAGCTAAGCCGGCTAAATGGTGGAGGATGACGGGATCGAACCGCCGACCCCCTGCTTGTAAGGCAGGTGCTCTCCCAGCTGAGCTAATCCTCCGAATTGCCTGGCAACGTCCTACTCTCACAGGGACAAGGTCCCAACTACCATCGGCGCTAGAGAGCTTAACTTCCGTGTTCGGTATGGGAACGGGTGTGGCCTCTCTGCCATCATTACCAGACTGTATTCATTTAAGACAAGAATTATTGTAACTCATTTAACTTTTAAAGTCAACAAGTTTTTTATA
>NZ_AYMH01000116.1:0-600 GCF_000633475.1 Bacillus sp. H1a
AACTACTTCCGCAAGACATGTTATGAGTTATTTTATTGAAAGTGCGGGTGAAGGGAGTCGAACCCCCACGCCAAAGGCGCCAGATCCTAAGTCTGGTGCGTCTGCCAATTCCGCCACACCCGCATATTATAATTTTTAAAGGAAAAATGGGGCGACTGATGGGAATCGAACCCACGAATGCCGGAGCCACAATCCGGTGCGTTAACCACTTCGCCACAACCGCCATAGTTGCTGGTGCCGACTAGAGGACTTGAACCCCCAACCTACTGATTACAAGTCAGTTGCTCTACCAATTGAGCTAAGTCGGCTAGAATGGTGGAGGATGACGGGATCGAACCGCCGACCCCCTGCTTGTAAGGCAGGTGCTCTCCCAGCTGAGCTAATCCTCCATTTGCCTGGCAACGTCCTACTCTCACAGGGACAAGGTCCCAACTACCATCGGCGCTAGAGAGCTTAACTTCCGTGTTCGGTATGGGAACGGGTGTGACCTCTCTGCCATCATTACCAGACTGTATTCATTTAAGACAAGAATTATCATAACTCATTCGACTTTTAAAGTCAACAAGTTTTTTATATTCTTTCAAAACTAGATAACATTGC
>NZ_AYMH01000117.1:0-789 GCF_000633475.1 Bacillus sp. H1a
TATCAATTGGATAACAACAACTGTTTGACTGAAAGTAGGAATGAAAGCCGTCAGGTTGAGCTGAAACTACTTGTCTGATACTCCTACATGCAAGGCGTGATAGTAGTCACAAATTGTATGAAGCTAGGTGAAGTCGACTGAACAAAACCTAAGTGAGAAATCATATGGTAATGGATAAGTCGGGATGCTACAAAATATCTATGGTGAGAATGTCCAAATGGACTGGCAAACTTGCGAATGTACGGGTCTAAATTATTAATATATTAGAAATGTGTATGTCGTCGATGACGACGTTATCTACCGAAAAGTAAGAGTAAAGGATATGAAATTCGGAGCATCTAACGATGAGGATGTAAAGATAACAGGCTTAAAGTAAGCACCTAAGGATATATGTATAGCTAAGTCAATCGGAACGTGGTAAGCAAGAAACTGTCACCAATGCCTACTAGCAGACAGGTGCATATAAGGTTTTAACAAACCGAAATTGCTTTATTCTTGTGAAGGTGGGGACACAGTACCGACGAAGCATGTAATAAATGTGGAGGGATAGTCCCTAGTCTTGTTCTTTGAAAACTAAAACAATTAGATGTAACTCACAGGATCGAGTAAGATGATGGGACTTTTCGTAAGAAAAGGGAATTAATACATTGGTGAGTACAACATTGTTTGTAATCTAGTTGCTTTAGTATAGAAGAATAAGATGGGGCGCTGTATGCGATGAAAGTCGCACGTACAGTGCTAAGCGGGGGAAAAGATGGAGATAACTTCAAAGTCTTACCTATCGCAACT
>NZ_AYMH01000118.1:0-7679 GCF_000633475.1 Bacillus sp. H1a
ACAGAGTAATGCAACAAAATCTCTAATGTTAACAAAATCTATCCTTAATCCTGACGAACAGGTAACTTTAAATAAAACATTAATGAAAGGAATTCAAGAGGGGAATTTAGATGGATTAGAAGTTGAAATAATGGAAAATTTATATTTAATTCCCTCTTATGTTGATTTTCAAGATTTCGCAAAATTTCTATATAAATCGTGTTCTTCGGAAACAGAAGAAGATTTCTACTTTAAGGGATTACTTGAGAAAATAAAACATAAATACGATTACATATTTATCGATGTTCCGCCTATGTCAATTGAAGTCACAAAAAATGCAGTTGTAGCTTCTGATTATGTTCTTATAACTCTACAAACACAAGAACGTTCTCTTACAGGTGCGGAAAACTACATTAACCAACTAGTAAAATTAAAAAAGCAATATAATCTTGATATTGAAGTTGTAGGTATTCTTCCAGTGCTATTAAAAAATAATGGTAAAGTGGATGAATACATTATGGAAAACGCTCGTGAAATTTTTGGTGAAGAAAACCTATTTAAACATATCGTTCCACAGATGGAGCGTATTAAAAGGTTTGATGTTAACGGTATTACTGAAAATGATAGACATGATTTAAATGTAATAGAACTATATGAAAAAATTAGTGATGAATTATTATCTCGTATCAATGTTTTTGAAAGTATGAAGGTTGGTGTATAACATGGCAAGAACTCCTGGATTATTAGGCAGAAAAAAGAGCAATTTTAACCCAATAGATCCTTATATTCCAAACGAGGATCCAGTTGTAACAAAAAGTGAAGAGAATACTCCTACTTTTCCACCTATAAATGAAGAAAAACAAGTGACTCAGCAAGAGAAAAAGAAGGAGCAAACACCAGAGAAAAAGACATTTAAAAACCAACAAGGTAGTATTAAAATTTCTGGTCAATCTAAGGAAGAGCTTGGAGCACTAATGAAACTTACTAATAAGAAATATGCTCATGAAATAATTGATTTACTTATACATCATTATGTAGAAAATCAATTAACTCCTGAACAGAAAAAGAAATTTAAATTATTAACAGAGATTTAGAAACATAGAAATATCCCTACATAGAAATAGGGATATTTCTATGTTTTTGTGATTTAAGAAATATCGTCACCAGGACTTCCTCCACAACCTTTTCTTCTCTCTCAACTGCAGCTTCCTTATGTAAAGTGATAATAAAGTTTTTTAATTTCTATCCATTCAAATGTATTGATACTCAAAAATCAATAACGGGTGCTTTAATTCTTATTGAACTAAAGCACCCGTTATTCTACTTAGTTAGATAAATTATTTATCAAAAATAATTGTCAATCGCTTGGATAGCTAGTTTCAACGCTTTTATTCTTCTTTCTAAAAGCGTTCTTTGGGGACTACCAGCCTTTGACTGATCATGAATGTTCTTAATTGATGGAAGCAAACCAGTAAGAACATTGCGAGCTTCTGCTAAATCTTCCTGGGTATAATGATGGGGGCTTTGATTCCAAACGTTTTCTAGCATTGCTAGGCCGATGCAAACAGCTTTGAGTCGTTTCTTTACTAAGGTGGTATTTGCGCCTTTCTGAGTCATCTGTGACAAGGCATTTTCGAGTTTACTGATTGTCGATTGTAAAGACTTTATTGATTCCAATTTATCTACATTAGAAACATTTTCCATGTTAGTACTGTCCCTTCTTCGTTTCTGAATTATTTTGCTTGATACTTGATCAAATCGTTAAGAACCTGATTTCACTCGCAATATTTTAACATAAGTAACCTGCCCTCTTTGAGAGAGATCCTCAACAACCTGGCCCAATTGTTGAACCCAAGTTAACTAAAACTCTTCAACTAACCTGCCTGTTAGTCCAATAAGAATTAAACAACTTTGTTGTCACTTAACACCTTAATCAATCGTTTTGTCCCTAAAGCTAACTGTTTAATATTTTCCTTGTACTTAGCTACAATAACACTACACCACTAATCAGTAGCAACACCCCATTATTTTTGTGCTGGTGGTGCTATTCTTTTTATCCCTCCAAAATCAGGAGTATCATTTTAGTTTCATTGTAGTCAACCTCTTTTGACACCAATGATTTAGGCATTATTCGTAAATTCTATGATTCTATTACATGTACCATATATCATTGCTGTGATCTCCCCTCACAATATGGATATATCCCTATTTCTATAAGTTTATATTTCTATATATCCCTACATTTGTTACCAGCAAATAGTGAAGATACTCCTGTTTCTTCACCTAAAAATAAGAAAAAACAAGTGAATCGAAACTTACTAATGTAAAATGACAGTGAAGTTTTTTAATTTTAAAAGCTCAAACAAGCATAACCCCGTTCTAAATTTAGGATGGAGTTAAAAATATAGTTGTTTAATTTTGGATGTAAGATACTTCACTACACTAGGAAATATAACAATAAAGTCGCTTAAAAATCTAAGTTTTATTCAACAATAGCGCCTGATAATTGAAGATCATTCACGTGATTTTATAATTCAAACCTTTTTGACACTATTTCAGCTACTTCTGCAGCACTCAAACTTGTATTATTAATTTTTATGTAGTTCTCATTTTTAATTTCACCTTTATGGGAGTTCAATCTGTATTTTTTCATTGATTCCCTTAGTTCATTCTCCGACCAGTCAACGTTTCTTTTGGTAGGTTTATGCTCAAGTCGATGCGGACTCTTATTTCGTTCCAGCCTCTCGTCCATATCGGCTTCTAATTCCACAAAATAAATAGTGGCACCCAGGGATTCAAAGATTTCACATGTCTGGTCTACGAAGTCCCAATCCTCTTGTTGATCAAAAGCCCACACATATGTAAAGATCAAACCTTCCAGTTCACTCTCAGCCACTGCCTTGAATATTTCTTTTCTAAATAAAGTTGACAACCTCCACATTTCCGGGCTAAAGCTGAATAAAGGCTCAAGTAATTCAATGGTCATATGGTTATGAAATAGTTTCAATCTAGTTGCTTTAGCTAACTCTTGCCCTACTGTCATTTTACCAACTGCTTGCGGACCAAATATAAGTACAAATTTCATAGACTTCCTCCATTAATGATTTTTTATTATTATACCAGTAATTTCAAGTACCCTTTTTCACAAATTTCATACTATCTAAAAAATTTCAGGTTGTTCAGTAAATACATTTCACATTAACGTTTTTAATTTGTTTACCTGAAAAAGTTATGCTGTTAAATGGCCCAATTGTTGAATAGAATGACTCGCATTTTTTAATACAATTTTTTTGTCAATTTACAACTAATAGGAAATATGCTCATGAAATAATTGATTTACTTATAAATCATTATGTAGAAGATCAATTACCTCCTGAACAGAAAAAGAAGTTCAAATTATTGACAGATATTTAGATATATAGAAATATCCCTATTTCTATATATCCCTACTTTTGTTACCATAAATAGCGAAGATACTCCTATTTCTCCACCTAAAAATGTGTAGCTTTGAAATTAAGTTTGATTAAAAACACCCCGCAAGCATCCAAATCCGATAGCTCAAATATTTGAATAATATTATAGAGCAAGATCATCGTTTTATTAAGAGACGTGTACGTTCTATGTTAGGATTCAAGTCTTTTTGCACAGCTACATCCATTCTTGCAGGAGTGGAAGCTATGCATATGATTAAAAAAGAACAGATTGATTTAAGGCTTCAGTCTGTTCAAAACCAGAAAAAATTCATCCATCGATTGTTTGGGATTACAACATAAAATAGGATTCCGCTAGAAATATATAAGCTATATTCTCTGTTATTTTATCTTTGCACCAGAACCAATAAAAATAAGGAAACTCCAATTTTTCCGGAAGTTTCCTTTCTTATTCCATTAAAGACTCCGTATATTGAACAAGGAATGAACTCATTAGCAGATATAATAGAAGGATAGGTATAAACCTACTTAGGCACCTTCTACCTTTTTGTATCCGCAATTTTCTGGGACTTATAAGTGTGGATTATACTTGGAACTCCTACAATCATACTGACCATAAAACTCCACATTGTAAACCGCCAATTTTCAGTGAGTAACGACAATCCTGTAAAAAATACTAATTGACCCAAAAGGGCAAACCAAGAAGTTATCCATGCTACTTTTAAATTTTCCTTCATCTCGTAACCCCCTATACCAATTAGTGGAATAACATATGTGAATTTGGTAAAATTTGATAATTTAAGTTTATCATAAGTTTCTTCGACAGAGAACGGAAAAGTATCAACAACACTATTCAATATAGCTAAAAATAAAAAAGGTCTAATCCTTGTTGAATGTAAAAATATCCCTATTTCTATAATTAGATATTTCCTTATATCCCTGTCTATGCTATCAAAAATGGAGGTATAGGGGGGAGCCTTTGAAAAATTACTGGCGTAATATAAATTGCTGATTCCATTGCATGTACCACATTTCACTACTTTAAGCTTCTTTATAATGTAGAAATATCCCTATTTCTATAATTAGATATTTCCCTATACCCTTATTTTTGTTATTATAAATGGCGGTATAGGCAAAGCTTTTGAAAAATTACTAGAGTAATATACTTTACTGATTCTATTGCATGTACCATATAACACTACTATAATCTTCTTTACAATATAGAAATATCCCTATTTCCATAAGTGGATATTTCTATATATCCTTGCTTTTGTTATCGGAAATAGCGGTATAGGGGGGAGCTTTTGAAAAATTACTTAAGTAATATACATTACTGATTCGTAAACGTAAAATAACTCCAAAATCAACTTTTATTGTATATTTTGGAGTTGCTTTACCTTATTGTTTTAATTAGTCTCCTGTTTTAAAGGTCTAAATGCAAATGCACCTGAAATGATTTGTAAAACCACTGGAAGGAATAAAATAAATAAACCTAAAAACAATGAAATTATACTTAATACAATCATGCAAATACCATAAGTTTTATTATTTATTTTATTAACACAACAAGCTAATACTAATAGGCCTATTTGAATAATTAAGGCGATGCTAGAAGTAATGATAATATATTCTTCAATACCTCCAGAACTAGTATTAGAACTTGTGTAAGAAATACAACCAATTACAATAAATAAAGAAAGTAAGAGTCCTAAGATTCCTCCGATTAAGCCGATTACAAATTCTACAGTACGTTTCAAATTACAACACCACCCTTCAAAAATATTATTTAAATTAGCCCTTATATATTTACCATGATTTTGGAATTGCTAAATATTTTATTTAGATTCTTGTTTTAAAGGTCGAAACGCAAATCCACCAGAAATAATTTGAAGAATTACTGGAATAAATAAAAGAAATAATGACATAACCAATGTTACTAATGGAAGTAATATCATACAAAGTCCGTAGACTATATTGTTAACCTTATTTACTGAACATGCTAAAACTAACAGCCCTATTTGAATAATTAATAAAATAGAGTAATAAGTTACAGCTTTATAATCAATATCACCATCCAAAACAGTAATAGCTATCATCAATATAATAAGAGAACCTATAACTCCCAAAATACCACCAATTAAACCCAGTATAAATTCAGGTGTTCTTTTCATTTCTAATACCTCCCTAACTATTAATATATTATGTATTTAACGTCCATTTATCTATATTATCAAATGTAATTTGGAAAAACTATGCATAAATGTATTGGGTTTAATATTAGATGTAGCTTTGTTTCACAATAAAAACACCCCTTTAGATAAACAGATCCACGCGTCTTTTTTATAAACATCGTGACTTTATTTAAAAGCAACAATTGAAGCATATTTCGTTGCTTAATATATAAAAAAAGGGAGTTATAGTCATTAGCTGTCCTAGTAAATTGTCACAATAAGCTATTTTCATGTAGGTTTCGAATAAAGTTTGATCAAATTAATGCTATTAACCGTGATAAAAGAACGAAAGAAAAAAGCGTGTTTTGAAAAAAAGATTAATCAAAACATGCTCTTATAATATTTAATCGAATTATTCTTTTATAAAAAAGATTGATTTTTTTGTAATCCTTCTTCAAATAAAAACCTATTTGTCTCTTATCTTTAACTATACTTCTTTTCTAATTTTATTAGGTTTTTCTTCTGATTCGATAAGCCTATTGTAAAACTATTTGCTTTAATTACAATATCTCCCCTGTTACCTGTTGAAGTGACGGTTATCTTAGTCCTAAACAAACCTTTCTTAACTTTCACACTTTCTATATCCTTCATGTCTATACTCTTTATATTACCAGTGAACTTACCACTCATTGATATTTCTAATACCATAAGTCTTTTATCGGTAAAACATATGATTAAATGCTCAAGGTCTGCCAATGCTCCAAGACCGTATTTAAAATACTCTGATGCTGATGGTGTTACATAGGAGTAGAAATAGTAAAAGTAAGTTTCACCTTCTATTTTTAATTCTTCGAATAAATCGTCTAAGTACTTGTTTGTTAACATCTTAATCCCCCTCTCTTATTGAAGCCTAACCGTTACATTAGAAGTCTTTCATAGGAACACATCTTTTCTATCACAATTATAAACATATCATCTGTAAACTCGCTCTTCTACAATAAACCAATATTTTGATTTACCTTTTTTATAAACAGTTAATCTTCTTTCAAAACGGTTAAACTTTATTTCAAATTCACATTTCATTTCACAATCTGAATTTTTAACGTTCTAAAAGGGTTCTTTTTCCATGATTGAAAGTCAAAGGTCGATGGATGTACCTATATCGTGCTATTGATTCAAAAGGAAATACAATCGATTTTCATTGTTATCGGAAAAACGTCAAGACAAAAAACAAAATTACATATTGTTGGAACTAAAAAATATATTTCTTTAAACCCAACACAATTATAAATTCATCTCAAAGATAATAAAGATGAAGTCAGATAAAAAAGGGCGTTTAGCAAACGCTCTATTTTTATTAATAATTCTTTCTTGTAAGCTTGTTGCAAGAAACAAGGGATTTATAGATTAATTTGTTTTTTTATTAAATCCTAATAAATTCACACGCTCATTTTTATTTTGATCTTCAGTTTCAGGCAATAATATTTTCAGCCAGTAATATAGCCGATGAACCGGTAGATTCTGTTTTTGACACTAGACACCTTTGGATAATCCACTGTTTTTATAGTATTGAATGTAAGTTTCCTATTCTTTCTTTAATAGGTGTCTTTTCATAAAAAAACCTCCACATGTAGTATGTAAGGAAATTATCTCATGGGTTATTTACAAATAGTAGGTGGGAAATATTTGACGCTTACACTGATTCTATTGCATGTACCATATAACACTACTATAATCTTCTTTATACTGTAGAAATATCCCTATTTCTATAAATAGATATTTCTATATATCCTTGCTTTTTCTATCAAAAATATTGAAATAGGTCCTTGCCATCTAGTTAAGCTCACACAACATAGACTATAGGAAAGGTTGTTTCTTTTTTATAACGTCCCAAACAAAAAATTTGTATAGTTCACCTGACGATATCAATTCTCTCGTTTTAGGATATTTGCTTTTCTTAGCTTGATGGGCATGGGATATGGGGATATAAGAACTTTTTCAAAAAATGAATGGAGTGGTATAAATGACAGATTCTATTGCATGTACCACATATCACTGCTATAATCTACTATATAACATAGGGAAATATCCCTATTTC
>NZ_AYMH01000119.1:0-6587 GCF_000633475.1 Bacillus sp. H1a
CAGTTGTTTAGTACCATCTGGAAAAATAGTACCAATCTTACCTAAGGTTCCTTTTTTATTTATTTTTAATCATAATCATAATATGGATTAGCTATATTATCCCCGGTATCATCAATAGTTTCTTGTATCTCTTTGAGTATTTTAGGTTCTATATTTTTACTCTCAACTATAGATTCTTTAGCTTTATTGAAACTTTTTTCTAGCCCTAAACTTACTATTAATGATAACATGACGTCCACATCATTATAATTCTTTGTATTCCACAAACTACATAATAAATCATCTAATTCAGTTTTCATTGGTTCTTTCAGAATTTCATAAGTTAAAACTTGTCGTTCCATTAATTCCGTTAAAATTTCTAAGAATTCATCTTTATCTATTTGATTATCCTTAAAATTACTAATTGCTTCGCTAAAAAGATTATATATTTCTTCTTCTGACATAGTTTCTGGCAATTCTTTGTAATTTTGCAATCTCATCATTTTATTTCCCCTTTATTGGTACATGAACTCATTTAAACCTTGGTTTTTTGTCCATGTCCCATCTATTTTTATTTGTTTATTTCCTACCTTAACTTGAGCAGTCCATCTAGAACCAGATGCTGAACCAGGATACTTGATAGCAGCTTCACTATCTGGACCGTGCCATCTAATAATTGCTTTTTGCCCATCAGATAACTGAAATTCATATTTTGCTCCTTCTGGTATTCTAGGGCTTGGATTAAATGTATTAGGTGTTCCTTCTGGAATCATATTTTTCAAATCTTTTACACTTATCTCTCCATTTTCTAGAAGATTTTCAACAACTATCCTCGTTTGGTCTCTGTTCAAAGTTTCTGCTGAATGTTTTCCGATTTCTGTTTCAGCTTTACTGGCTTTCTCAACATTTTCGACTTTGCCAACTTTGTCAAGCAATCCTGCCTCTTTTAATATTTTCTCTTCTTTTTCAGTTAATTCTACACCTTTTAAAAGTTTGTTCCCACCCTTTAACTCTTTTGCTATATTTTCTAACTTCTTAGTAGGAAGGACTGATAAAACTAGCATTCCAGCTGCTTTCGTTCTACTGATTGTTTCTCCTGACAGCCAATCTTTACCGGTTACTGTTTGATAAATATCATTAATGAATACAAAATCACCTATGAAATGAGTGGTTTCTTTGAAAGACTCTTTATCAAACATCCACTTAAGTTCCTTTGTTTTATCCTCATCATAAACACCATCAACATACACATTATAATGTGTATGTTCTCCTACAGAACCCTTATTTACCTTTTCAGCTCGTACCTCTATTTTAGGTTCATGACGTTCTACATAATCCTGCCATTTCTCTTGAATTCCTTTTGTCCAACTTAGAGCCTCTGGACTTGGAATCGTAAAAGTACCACTTGAAGCATTCCATGCTGTCTTTGTTTGGGCTAATCCTTGATTAACTGCTTGCTGTAAAGAGGCGATTTCTGAAAATATATGAGGAGAACTAGCGTTAAAAGCTATCAACTTTTGTAATTTTTCTTCTAACTTTTTCTTAACACCACGATACATATGAATGAGCGTTGAATTAGCTGATAATTGGGCTGTTTTCATACCAACAAGATCTGGTACATTAAGCGACATTAGATTACTTTGAATGTTATCGGTATAGAAGATTTGCAAGTATCGAATATGTTAAAGAATCATAAGTTAGCAAAAGCAATTAGTGAGGTATCATGGTCACAGTTTCGAACCATGTTGGAATATAAAGCAACATGGTTCGGTAAACAAGTCATTGTCGTATCGAAAACATTTGCTTCAAGCCAATTATGTTCTTGTTGTGGATATAAAAACAAAGACGTTAAAAATCTAAACCTACGTAAATGGGATTGCCCTTCTTGTAGTACACATCATGATAGAGATATTAACGCAAGTATCAATCTAAAGAATGAAGCGATAAGGCTTCTAACCGCAAGGACTGCGGAGATCGCCTAATAAATTAGAGCTCGATAGAACTCTTTACTTAGGAATCCCCCACTTCTAAACGAAGTGAAAGTGGGGGTAGTTCAAATTGTTCTTCTTTGTTGGTGATAGAATATTTCCTTCACTCTTCCTTGGGGATCCGAGCAGTTAGCTTTTGCTAGCTGCTCTTTTTATTTCTCTTCATATCAACAAGTTTTCCCTCATATCCGTTTGTACCAATATCTTTTTAAAGTACTCTAAAAAATGAACTTTATCTTAACTTTACTTTATCTTTACTTAATCTTTAGATTTCCATATTAAACTTTAAACTTAAAAGAAATAATTTGGGGTCTAAAAAGGATCAGGGAATTAGCTGTTCATTACATATTTTGTAATGAACAAACCTCCATTGAAAAATGGAATTTCTTATAAAAGGAGGAATATATGAAGAATACGAGTAAAAAACGAATAATTATATTATTCTTTATTAGTATTTTAGGCTTAGGAACAATGCTTGGAATACTATATTTTAATCATAAAACCAATAATCATAAAAATAAAGTACTTGCTACCGAAAAACGTTTATTGCAATATGAGCCCATTTTGAAAAAAGAATTAGAACAATATAATTTAGGAGAGAAAACAGCAGTTTTGTTAGGAATTATGTACCAAGAGAGTAGAGGTGAGGGCAACGACCCTATGCAATCTTCTGAATCACTTGGATTAAAGCCAAATGAACTTCAAGAGACAAGCTTGAGCATTAAACAAGGGGTAAAACACTTTGCTCAAATGTACAAATATGGAACGGAAAAAGATGTTAGCATGGATACAATTATTCAAAGCTATAATATGGGACCAGGGTATATTGATTTTATTGCCAGTCAAGAAGTTAAACAACACTCGGAGGAGTCGGCTAAAAAGTTTTCTAAGATGAAAGTTGATCAAAATCCAGCGATGTACACTTGTGGTGGAAATAAAAATAATTTTAGGTATCCATATTGTTATGGTGATTTCACATATG
The DNA here is from genome assembly GCF_000633475.1 of Bacillus sp. H1a. Taxonomy (NCBI): domain Bacteria; kingdom Bacillati; phylum Bacillota; class Bacilli; order Caryophanales; family Bacillaceae; genus Bacillus; species Bacillus sp. H1a. The sequence goes on from NZ_AYMH01000119.1 coordinate 2,950, forward strand.
CAACAAAGGTGAATGAAAAAACAAAACTTATTGAAGGACTTCTCCAAAATGTACATGACTCTTCTAAATAGGCAGTAGAATGAAATGTGATGATACCGTCAGTTATTAATAATAAAATATTAGAATGGAATATACACTTTAAGTAATTCTTTTTATTGTGAAAAATCCTAATAAGTCCAGACTATAGTTTCATTTTATTTAGTAAATACACGCCTCTCGGTTGAACCCTTATCTCGTTTTTGTTAGATTGATGGCAATGGGGCGGTACCCCACATCCATCAACTTAAGGATTTAAAGTACCCCCTAAACGAAAATTTTGTGTTTTTTATAGCACCGAATTTTATTTTTATTGTTTTTGGGGTAATCTGTTTTGTTAGGTTGATAGGCATATGGCGGTACCCCATCGCTATCAAGCTAAGGTTTTGAAGTACCCCCTAAACGAAAATTTTCTTTCTCTACAGGTAGTTATTTTGAGAAGTCAGCTCATTTTTTTCGTTTTGGGGCGTTTATTTTTCTTAAGTTGATGGGCATGTGGCGGTACCCTATTTAGAAAGAGATGTTATCTTTCACCAGCACTTCTTGTTTAATAATTACATGAAAAAAAGCTTCCAATGTATTGGCTCAGTTACTAATACGTAAACTATTACAACTTCATAAAGCCCTGTCAATATAAACAAGGCGAGAGATATTAAGATGTATATTCCTGTATGTCCTCCCTTTTTCTCTGAACCATAATACGCAATCAATCCGAATACAAAAGACATCACAAGGAATACCATCTGTAAAATATCAAGTACAATCGATATTCTCATCTCAGCAGGAGTAAAATTACTGCCAGCATTGTTAGCAGAATAGTTATAATTCCCATATAAAAATATTAATACCCAAGTAATAAAAAAACAACATCATACAAAGTAATGCTAAGGTGTTATATTTGTTTGAACGCATTTCTTTTCCTCCCTGTATTTATGCTTAATATAACTAAAAGGTGTTCTAAAGATATAAATCTTCAAAACACCTTTTTATTATTTCAGCATTGAAAGTATTATTTTTTCCATTTCCGTTTTGTTTACATTCCTATCAAACACTTCTTTTCCCTGATTATCTAAACTATCATTTATGATAACTATCTGATATGCACTATTATTTCCTTTTGCGGGAACAATCATCTTCATACCTTGTAAATTAGAAATGGAATGATTAGCAGAATAAAACACTTGATTCCCTTCTAACTCATACTTCTTTATATCTTCCTCCCGATTAAAAAGATTATAAAATGGATCTTTACTCCCTTCAAGAATCTCAGATTGATAAATAGTATAACCATATTTCCCCTTTATATATTCTGATTTAATAACTAATTTTGGCGTTCTTTCAAGGAATGAATCCCCGATTTCTTTCTGCAACTTATACCCCTCAACTGTATAATTTGGTTTCTTAATTTGGAAATCAACATATTTTTGCGATTCTTCTACGGTATATATTAAAGATTCAGTCACCTTATCTATAAATGGTTTTAATTGATTATTAAGCGCATTTAACCTTTCACGATCAGCTTGACTCAAACGCTCCACCCTAAGTTCTTTTGTATCTCCGTCATAATCCTTAAAATTCTCATCTATCTTTCTTTTGATCATTGCTTTTTTCTGAATAGCACGAGTTTCCTTGAACAGTTGTACGTACTGTTCAAACTCCTCTTTCGTTAAACATTTTTCCGCCAAATACAAAAAGTCTGCATCCCTTTTATATGACTTCTCTACCATCCCCCAATCTTTTTCCGCATTTTCTGGTGTACCTAATATTGTTTCTACAGCATTTTGAAAAGCATCTTTAGATTTCTGCTTTTTTTCTACCACTTGTCCCTTCTGCCTTTCATCTCCTTCGACTGCACGTGCATTGAATAAAGAAATAGTTGCAACAGCAACTATTGCAATAATTCCAAGCGCGGACCAGCGATAGGATTTCTTCTGGAATTTCTTAATCATAAGAATTCTCCTTTTTAGCGTTCGTTTATTTCTACTTAAATTGGCTAGATTCGGTGCTTGATAATAACTTGAATAATGTTCTAAAAGAGTAATAATTGTATGTCCATATGCAATTTGTTCCTCTGATTCTATAAAGGTAAGCGCAAATGCATCACAGGCTAGTTCTTGATCTTCTCGCATACATGAATAGGCATACCAAAGAATCGGATTAAACCAATTTAAGATGATTAAACTATACAAAACCCAATTTACAGCTATATCTCTTCGTTTCATATGAGATAGCTCATGGTAAAAAATATATTGTAGTTGTTGCTCATTCAATACTTTCATATGTCTGCTTGATAATAATACTCTCGGGCGAAAAAGCCCAAAAACAGTCGGACTTGAGATTTTCCCAGCCAACCGTAATGGAATTTGCTTCTTAATTCCCATAGATTGTTTACAGTTTTCAAAAATCCCAACAATTTTTTCATCCGTAATATTGGGTTGCTTTTTTATGTAAGAATATAATCGTCTATTCGTAATACAAGTTATCGTTGCCAGAATAGCTACTCCAAAAAGCCAAATATATAACGTAACTTTATAAACGGAAAGTGTAGTATCTTCTTTCTTTTTATTACTATCTATTTGGTCACTCTCTTTCATTACATTTACGGAGTTAGATTTGTAACCATCTCCTTTTGTAGTTACTGAATGATTCGTTTTATCTTCTGACACGCTTTTTTGTTGTATAGCTGGAGTAGTATCCTTTTGAAAAATCTCAGACACGCCAGAGCTATATGAAAGAAGAGAATAAATACTGTAGGAACTATCTGGTGACCATGGTAATAGAAGTCTTACAATTAAAATCATCCATAACATGTACTGCCATCGCGGAGTTATCTTATTTCTAAGCAAGATTTTGACACATAAGATTAAGCCGACTAATATACTTGCCATAATGGATGTTTCTATCACCCAATCAAAAAATCGAGGTAGATAGACGTTTACAAACATATCTATCATCATCTATCCTTCCTCTGACTTTCCTCAGTCTTCTCATCCAGAATACGTTTGAGTTCGTTAATATCTTCTGAAGAAAGTTTTTCTTCTTTTAAGAAATTCACAAGTAAAGGTTTAAATGCTGCACCACAGAAACGTTTGAGGAACGATTTGGTTTCTACTTGTAGATAACTATCTTGCGACACTAAAGGATAATAGGCATACATACGCCCTTTATCCTGATGGTAAGAAACAGCCTCTTTTTGGACTAATCGATTAATAAGCGTTCGAATCGTTTTCGGTTTCCAATTCATCGTTTCCTCAAGTGCTTCAATTACTTCATTGGCTGTTTGAGGCGACCTTGACCAAAGAACTTTCATGATTTCCAATTCAGCTTCCGATATTTTAGGTAATTCTTTCATTTTATAAAATTCCACCCCTTGTATTACACTTGTAATCTATAATCCAATATTACAAGTGTAATATTGAAATGTCAACCATATTTTGGATTTGTAAATACATTTCCATGAAACTTAAGAAATTAATCCCAAAAACAATGAAAATACGCTATTCTTTATATAGAATCATAGGAAAGGATGGCATATTTTTTCATTTTAGGGGGCATTTCTTTTTATTAGCTTGATAGCGATGTGGTGCTACCCCACATCCATC
>NZ_AYMH01000120.1:0-1600 GCF_000633475.1 Bacillus sp. H1a
GACGTAGCCTCGTTACACGCAATTCCGGTGGCTGAGACGGTCGATAACGTGCGAAAGCAGCAAGAACTGACCGAAATGAGTCTGGAACGGCAGTTCTCACCGGCGGGGTATCAGCGGCGACATGGAGAGAAAGATAATGTGGAAACTGGAGAAGCCCTCGACACCCGATGAAGAAACCTCATCGAGGAGACCGTCTCTATAACCGCGATCGGGAAGTGAGAACAGTAGGTGTCAGGGTGGCGGAACGGATCGTAGTACCAGAGATCTGCGTGCAGCAAAACGCGCGGGGAGGGAAGGGTCCGAACCTGTAAATATTTCGTACGACCAAAGGAGGCAAGGGTGCCATGATAAAAACACCTATTACTTTGCAGGAACTAAGGCGACGAATCTATCAAAAGGCGAAGTCTGAACCTACGCATCGGTTTTGGGGACTATTTTCCCACATTACCAAACTAACAACCCTTCATGAAGCATATCAGCAAGCGAGGAAAAACAACGGTGCCCCAGGCATCGACGGGAAAAGTTTCGCTGATATAGAGCTAGAGGGAGTTATGCCGTTTTTAAAGAATATCCGAGCAGAACTACAGGCTGGAACATATCAACCACAAGCTAATCGTAAAGTAGAAATCCCAAAAGCAAACGGAAAAATGCGGACACTACAAATCCCGTGTATACGGGACCGCGTGGTCCAAGGAGCGCTAAAACTCATATTGGAAGCCATCTTTGAAGCTGATTTCTGCCCAAATTCCTACGGATTCCGACCAAAACGCTCCCCACATCAAGCACTGGCAGAAGTGCGACGTAGCATATTGCGCCGGATGACTGTAGTAATCGATGTTGACTTGTCACGCTACTTTGATACAATTCGACACCACATACTTTTGGAGAAAATTGCAAAGCGTGTCCAAGATTCGCAAGTTATGCATCTTGTAAAACAGGTAATCAAGGTGACAGGAAAGATTGGTGTCCCGCAAGGGGGACCATTTTCTCCCCTAGCCGCAAACATCTACCTCAATGAAGTAGATTGGACATTTGATGCCATTCGACGTAAGACAACAGAAAACCATTACGAGGCTGTAAACTATCACCGTTTTGCTGATGATATAGTTATCACTGTAAGCGGACACTCTAGTAAACGTGGATGGGCTGAATTGGCATTGCGACGACTGTGGGAACAATTAAAGCCTTTGGGAGTTGAACTGAATCTGGAGAAAACCCGAGTGGTTAATGTTTTAAAAGGAGAATCCTTCGGATTCCTAGGATTTGATTTGAGGCGAGTACTTAATCGAAATAAGAGTAGATACTTTGTTCTTATTACCCCGAAGAAGAAAGCCTGTACGAAAGTGAAAGCAAAAATCCGAGAATTAATCAGAAACGCAGGCGCCAAGCCTGCACAAGATTTAGTAAAACAAATCAATACTGTACTGATTGGATGGGTGAATTACTTCCGGGTTGGGAATTCTAGTCGAGCTTTTAGTAAAGTACGGGACTATACAGAGATGAAAGTCCGTACGTTATTGACGAGAAGGAAACGGCGACAAAAGCGTAGCATTGGATGGCAGAGATGGAGTAATGAATATCTCTATGGTGTACTAGGACT
>NZ_AYMH01000121.1:0-494 GCF_000633475.1 Bacillus sp. H1a
ATATCCTAAGTCACGAATATACAGTTCATTCTTTTGTGCCATACCTGTTCGAGTCGCACCATACGCCTGATCACTTCGTTTTCCTGGTTCAATTTTCACATCAGAAAATTCTCCACTCAACAAGTCATACTCTAGTTGAATTTTCACACCAGCTTTATGACTACATCCTCCGGCACCAGGATAAGTAGATGCAAATCGATCCGGCACTTGAAATGTTGTAGAATCAAGGATAAGAATACGCTCAAAGTAAGCAGAAAGAGCATGAGAAATCTTAGATAATCCCCCAATTTTAGCTTGTAGAAGTGTAGTAAATACAGTTCGAAAGAAGTCTACAGAAGCCGAGTTAAATCGCCGATTAAGTCCCTCAGGACTTAATAAAATTCCTGTTGAAGTTTCTAATTGACTACAAAGCTGAGTAAGAGAGGTAGTAGCGATTTGTTGATTTAACCATACACACAAAGATAAAAAATGGTGCCCATGGCACTTACGTTTTC
>NZ_AYMH01000122.1:0-2186 GCF_000633475.1 Bacillus sp. H1a
GGATGATCCTTCTTGTTTATTACCGCTGACGGAAATTATGTTAAAAATCTAGTATGGATCTAGCTTTTTTTGTTCACGATGCTCTAATCTCTTTATTTATAGTATTTTGAATGTATACTTTTATTGTGTATTTTGAAGATATCAGGGGATTCGGTGAGAAGTCAATGTTTAAAGGTATTTGAATGTAAACTAATATTTAAAAGTTTACATTCGTATTTATAATAAATTAAAAGCACTTTTTAATGTTTTAAAAGTGCTTTTAATTTGATGTTGATGTGACGGAACCTCAAGTATGTTGTGGGTTTGAAATAAAGTTTGATAATTTATAAAAAAGTCTGATCGTTTATAATAAATTAGAACTAACAAAAAAAACTCTGTAAAAATCATTTTACAGAGTTTTTTGCTAATTATTTATTGTTTTACATAACAAATTGTAACTTGTTCGTCTATATGGAATATTTGTAATGCTTTACCATCATAGTTTTGAACTTTATACGATGAATAAATCGGTCTTTCTAGCTTCACTTCTTGACCATTTTGTGTTGCTTTCTCTACGACTAACATTAATTGCTTGGAAGCTACGTCTGCTTGATATGTTCCTGATACCGTATTATCTTTGCTTGGATAAGAACCATTTGCATAGGTTACAAATGTCTTATCACCTTTTAGGACTAATGTAGTTTTTACTCCGTTTCCGTAATCAATACCCCAATTACCTACTAGTTCTGTACCGTCTTTCATATTGTTCTGTACATTTTTAAACTTAGCAGAACTCTCATCAGGTGTATCAATTTGTCCTTTGAATATACCAGTTTTTGCTTGGCTATCATATGTCTTTACTTGATTACCGCTAGATAAACTTGGTTTAGAGGAACTACTTGAAGAACCGCTCGATGTAGAAGTAGTTGAACCACCTTTTGCTTCTGAACTTAACTTATCAAATACTGGCTTCCAAATACGTTTCGCTTCACTTAACTTCTCGTTTGCTTTGGCTAAAATTTCTTTATCATTATTCATAGCAGAGTCTTTCGTGCTAAATGCTTTTGATATTTCTGTAAAAGTCTCTCTTAACTTCCCAACAGCTTTTACGATTTCTTTATGGTCTTCCTTATACTTAGCAGGTGCATCTATATGCTCAATCTTATCGAATACTTTATCTAAGTCTTTGATAGCATCTTGAACCTCTACTTTTGATTTACTTCCTTTGTGATAATCTCTTACAGAAGAATCATAGTAATCAAAGCGTTTTAACATATCTTGTTCAATGTCTAACATAAGTTGTGGATAATCTTCTGCTAAAACTCGAACCATTTGAACATCTTTACTTTCTTCTTTCGAGTTAGTTGATTTTTCCTTTGTTTCAGATGATTTACTTTCTGACTTAGTTGAATTTGTTCCTTCTGTTTTAGTTTCCTTACTTTCTTGTTTACTAGATTCAGCATTTGTTTTTTCTTTGTCTCCAAATAAACTAGTTACACTACAAGCTGACATAGAAACTACTAATCCAGATGCTAGTAAAATTTTACCTGTACTTTTTTTAAAATTTTTCATATGATTTTCCAATTCTCCCTCTCAAAACATAAAATAGATGCGTTTTAGCCCCTTTAATACTAAAAAACATACCACTTCTATATTTATCCTAAAATACCTTTCTATGTATAACATTTTACAAGTAATTACAGATATGGTCAAAATTCATTCTAAATTAACGATGTTCATAAAAAAAGATGCGATGCTTTATTCCCTCAAGTAAAAGAGTCTAAGTGAGTTTTGATTAAACTTTTTTATAAAAATCTCATACTTAGTTAAAAAGAGTAACTCCATTTTGATCAATCTTTTTTTCAAAATGGAGTTTTTGTTGTTGCTGTTAAATAAAGGTTTGTGACTTCATTTTTATCAAACTTTATTCCAAAGCAACATATGTAGAAATTTAAAAAAGTCCCTTAATAATGTTAAAGGGACTTTGCTCACACAAATGATCTGCACATCAATTTATTTTTGATATACAGATCATTTGTATGATAATTTTATAAATAATTGCTAAATAATGAATTTACATAAATGTTTTTAGAAGTTCTTGAACTAATGGGATTGCTCCACCAATAAATTTTAAAACTGTCATTGCGATTTCCATATTACTTCCTCCTCTTGTTCGTATTAAGATGTGGTGAATCTTTATAGATAAT
>NZ_AYMH01000123.1:0-266 GCF_000633475.1 Bacillus sp. H1a
CGCGCCCGAGAGGAGTCGAACCCCTAACCTCTTGATCCGTAGTCAAACGCTCTATCCAATTGAGCTACGGGCGCATATGGTGCCGAGGGCGGGGGTCGAACCCGCACGGTGGTCACCCACCGCAGGATTTTAAGTCCTGTGCGTCTGCCTGTTCCGCCACCCCGGCATGTCATATTGAAAATTGGAGCGGAAGACGGGATTCGAACCCGCGACCCCAACCTTGGCAAGGTTGTATTCTACCACTGAACTACTTCCGCAAGACATGT
>NZ_AYMH01000124.1:0-6035 GCF_000633475.1 Bacillus sp. H1a
AATGACTCGTCTTTTTTGTATTTAATGAAATAAGCTTGTTATCTATGGCTCAAGAAATCCATTGATAACAAGCTTATTTGTTTAAAGGTAAGTGTATTTATATAGTATAAATTCTCAGAAAAACTTCTATTTAGTATAGTTTCACATCAATAAGCTCAAAACGTTCGCAAACGAGTAGCATATCTTCAGAAAAACTCAGACCAAGCTCAGTTAGTTCCTTTGTAAAGAACCGAACATGGGTGTCTCTCCAGTAACTATAGGTACGATCGCCTTCACCTTCAGCGATAGCGAATTCTTCGCTTACTTCATTCATTGGTGTTACAGTTACCTCTATTGTCTTAATAATAGCTACAGGTTCATCTTGGCTATTGAGTACAATACTATAATCATCGTTTGTTGGTAGCGGTTCGTTTTCTAATTCATAAAAAATATGACCGGAGCATGTTGCTGTTTTTACACCATCAATTACTAACTGTGCGAGATAATTAGGGGAATCACCAAACTGCCAAGCTGTAACAGATTTCGGCTTTGCATTGTCCCCCCCAATAAGTATCCCAATATGCTTATGCTAATGGATTCATTTGTATCGTTACCTCACTTTAGTTAATATTAATTCTCTTTATAATCCCTGAGCAATCTGCTTATTTGTAATGGCTTTGTACTCATTTAAAATTTGTATCGTTGTGTTGCGAACTAATACAGGTAATACGCTGAATGAATATGGTTTGTAAACCCGTTCTGTCCATTTATGGCCATCTTTCCCGCAGACCTCCATATTAATAGAAGGGATGTTTAATTTCCGAATTGTTTCGTACGGTAATGGATATAGTTGTTCCCATTTAGGAAAGTTTTCTAATAATGGTTTTAACTCTTCGTCAGTTTCGTGAATAGACAAGAATAGTTCATCTATAATACTAGCTTCGCCGCCGGTACCGTTAATACTATTAAAGGAAACCAAATGCTTTGTTAGTAACTCAATTTGCTCTTCTAGCGTTAAAACTTGCAGTTGTTTGTATATAGACATAGGATAAACCTCCTTAAATCTTATAATTGGAAGTCTTTCGTAGCGAAGATAAGTACAAGTGAAAACACTATAGTACGTTTACATAAATACAAGGAAGTAGTGATGTATAACAATAACCCGGAACATTTGTTCTCTATCGGTATAATGGGTACATTCAATCAATTGAGGTACTTATTTTAAACTTAGTATATGCGTTTAAAGAAGAAATGCTATTACTAGGTTCGGATTTCAAGTATAGCTTGTAACCTTACATATCCTAATGGGTTGTTCAAAGAATATTCGGATCATTAATATGAATTTATTATCACTATGCCATATTAAAAGGAGTAATACTAGAGGTGAAATAGATAAAAAACCGATATTCCAACTTGAATATCGGCTTAATAATATATAACTTATATAAAGCTATAGCAATACGAAAAACGTAAATAAGATAGCTAATAAAATACGATAATATGCAAAAGGTTTTAAACCTATCTTTTCTAAAAGCTTTAGGAATGTTACTACTGCTAACATTGCTACAATAAAAGAAGTAATGAAGCCTACCACAAACATAGGGATATCATTTACACTTAAATACTTCCAGCTTTTTAATAAGTCTAAGCCTGTAGCTCCAACCATTACAGGAAGAGCTATAAGAAAAGAGAACTCAGATGCAGTCTTATAATTTACTTTCGCTAATAGACCTCCAGAAATAGTAGAACCAGCTCTAGAGAAGCCAGGATATACTGCTAAGCATTGAAATAATCCGATTGTTAATGCTTGACGGTATGTTAAATCATCCAGAGAAAAGGTGGTTGCCTCTGCCTTTTTGACTTCTGCAAAGATCATAAGAATTGCTCCTGCTACAAGTCCAATTACGACAGTATATGGCTGAAATAAATATGTTTTAATAACATCATGCAGTAGTAAACCAGCAATTACTGCTGGAAATACGCCAAGAAATACATGGAATGCGTTGAATTTTTTCTCTTTCCGTAGAAGAGGTTTAATATTACATAAAGAAACAAGGCGTTTATGATATAAAATTGCCCCTAGCTGAATAACAATTTCAAACGTTTTTGCTCTCTCTCCCTCGAAGTCTAGTAAATGCCCGACTAATATAAGATGGCCAGTAGAGGAGATAGGTAAAAATTCAGCTAACCCTTCTACAATACCAAGTATGAAAGCAATAATAATTTCACTCCTATAAATTAATGGATATCAACCTTTTTAAAATAGAACAGTGTTGCGATAAAACTGAGAATTGCTGTTGCAGCGATGATGAGATAAGAATATTCTGGTGGATAAGTTGGTTGTAATTCATTATTTGCTATATCTAAGGTAGCAGTCCATGGAAAAAGGTCTTTATGTTTTGAATTTACGAGCATAAGGTTAGTCATCGTTATAATAATTGTTAATATAATAGGCGGTACATACGTCTTCATTGCAAGAGCTAATAGTACAATAGGTGAAGATAAAAGAAAGAGAAGTCCACCACATATTAAAAATTTTAGGAGAGAGCCTAAAAGTAAAGCAATGCTAAAACCAGAGAAGTTCCCCAGTAACCCTAATAATAAAGTAAGTGCCCAAGCGACTAAAGTAAGCATTATAATCCAAAGAAAGAGAATAATGAACTTACTTATAATAAAGTTAATGCGTGACACTGGGATAGCTAGTAAATGTTTTAGTGTATCTTCTGTATATTCACGGGTGAACAGATAAGCAACCACTACTCCATATAAGGGGAATCCCATAACTAAAGTAGTATATAAGTTAACTTCAGTGAATAATTGATGGAACAAAATAGTTGGAGTTGGCTGTTTTGTTTTTATGTGTATATAAGACGCTACTACCACTAAGAAAGGTGCGACACCAGCCCCGATAATACTAATCAAAAACATATTAGAGCGTTTGAGTTTTAATAGTTCTGTATAGAGTAGATTAACCAATTGTTCCACCTCCAACTAGCTTGGTGAAATAGTCTTCTAATCTCTCTTCACTCATCATCATTTTTAATACTTCAATATCATTAAGAACAAATGCTCTGTTAATGCGTCCTTGCTGTCCGAAATGAGAGTAAACGCGAATATTTCCTGCGTCATGTACCTCATAATCAAAAATTTGAAAATGATTTTCTAAGAGCATCGCAGCTTTATTGTCATTAGTCACTTGGAATTCTATATACCTACGGTTTGCTTTACGTAGCGTATCAAGAGAAACTTCCTCTAGTAGCTTTCCTTCATGAATAATTCCCATACGATCGACTAGTTGTTCCACTTCGGCTAGTATGTGACTAGAAATGAGTATCGTTATGTTTCTTTCTTGAGCTAAAGATTTAATAAGCTTTCGCATTTCTTTAATACCGATTGGATCGAGCCCGTTAGTTGGTTCATCTAGTATGAGTAGTTCGGGATAATGGAGAAGAGCACGTGCAATTCCTAAACGCTGCTTCATTCCTAAAGAATACTTTCCTACTAATTTTTTTGATTCATGCTGCAAGCCTACAATTTCTAATGCTTCTTCAATTGCATTCTTTTTGTGAACTCCAATTATCTTTGCATTAATTAATAAGTTTTCTCGTGCTGTTAAGTTTTCATAAAACCCTGGAACTTCAACGATAGAACCAATTCTTCTTAAAATGTCTTTTTGATTTTGGAATAAATCCTCCCCAAATATTTCAATATTCCCACTTGTAGGTTTTATAAGGCTGAGCAGCATACGAATGGTCGTTGTTTTACCAGCCCCATTTCGTCCTATGAATCCATAAATCTCTCCTTGTTGTACATTGATGTTAAGATTATCTACTGATTTTTGAGTGCCATATATTTTAGTGAGATTTGTCGTTTTTATAATTGTATTTATAGAAGACACCTACTTTCTATGAGTTCTTAATTACATGATAAAAAGAAGGGTTTAACTGCATATTAATCATTTCTTAACTATTTCTTAAAAGTAGTGTGTTTTGGGAGAGAAAAGCCAAAAGTAGTTCTTTCCCAAGGAATACTGTCAACCCATATATGTCCACCGTTTTTCGCAACGAGCGCTTTAGAAATAGAAAGCCCGAGACCGCTACCACCAAAAGAGGAGTTTCTTGATTGTTCGCTTCGGTACATTCGCTCAAATACGTTTTGTAAATCATGTTTTGGAATACCAGGGCCTTTGTCCCAAATAAGAAGTTCATATTCTGAATCGGTTTCTAGTAGTTCGACTCCTACTATTTTCCCATCCTTTCCGTAATAAATGGCATTTTTCATTAAATTACCTATAACCCGCATAAGGCTAAGATGGTCTGCGATGATAGGACAAGTAGATTCTGGTATAAAAACTTGTAGTTCGATATTATGTTTTGATAGATCAGGTAAAAACTCGATTAACACTTCTCTAGTAACTTCAGAAAAATCGAGTTCTTCTTCTTTTAATGGAAATTCATTAGCATCTAGCTTTGCCATATTGAATATTTCATCAACTAGACTTTTTAAGTTGTTTGATTTCTTATAAAGTATTTCAAGATATTCTAGCTTTTCCGTTTGAGAAGCAGCAACACCATCTTTTAAAGCGTCAATATATCCAATAATAGAAGTGAGTGGTGTTCGGATATCATGCGAGATACTAGACAAAAGTTGTTTTCTCGATTCTTGGGATCTTTTCGCCTCAATCTGAACCTTTTCTAATTCAGCTATTAGTTCGTTTATCGAAAAAACGATAGTATGTAATGAACGGTCGTTATTTGTAAATAATCTTGTTTGCAAATTTCCTTTTAGTGCACGACTTAATTTAGTGACCATCGCTTTGCGATTTTGAATGAATTGTATTCTTGAAAAGAAAAGATATATCGTAACTAAGATAAGGGTAATAAATAAAGGTATTTTTACTTTGGGACCCATGTGTATATTTAAAAGCCCGTAAATGATAAGTTGCAATGAAATAAGAAATAGAATCTTATCAGTCTTCAAGCTTTTCACCTACAAACTTATAACCAATTCCCCATACAGTTTGAATGAATTTTGGATTGGAAGGGTCGATTTCTATTTTCTTTCTAAGCTTTCTAATATGCACCATAACGGTATTGTCATCTTCTATATAATTATCGTCCCATACATTTCGAAAGAGTTGTGTTTTTGTAAATACTTGTCCTGGGTTTGAAGTGAAGAATTTTAATAGTTCAAGTTCTTTGCCGGTTAAATTGATTTCTTTTTCATTTGTATGAACTGTGTATGTATTTAAATCAATAGTTAGCCCTTTAAAAGCTAAATTTGTTTTCTCTTGTACAGTAGTGTTACTTCCAAGAACTAAAAACCGTCGCATGAGAGCTTTTACTCGTGCAACCACTTCGTGAATACTGAAAGGTTTCGTAATGTAATCATCGGCGCCAATGCTTAAACCTAAAATTTTATCAACGTCGTGATCTTTAGCGGTTAGCATTAATATAGGTACGTTAGTTTTATCTCTAAGTTTTCTACATACCTCGATCCCATCTACTTTCGGCATCATAAGATCTAATATAACGAGGTTATAGTTATTTTGATTAAACAAATGTAAGGCTTCTTCGCCATGAATTGCAGTATCTACCATATATAATTCTCGTTCTAAATATCTTTTTAATAAATCTCGGATTTCTTTGTCGTCGTCTGCTATAAGAATACGTATATCTTTCATATCGTCACCTGTTTCTAATAGAGTTTTATCGATAGTACAACATGATAAACATAGAGGTACATTAGGGAATACAATAACTCTCTAATTATATACTAGTATTTGTTAAAAAAAGGTTGCTAGTTTCGTTAGGGAAATCATTCATACAAATTAAGTAAGGTGTGACGGTTGGAGCCTTTAATTAAATTGAATATGTTTTGGGAGAATAGAATTAGTAAAGAGAAGGGGAAGATGGTTTCTCGTTAATGAAACCATTGTAGGGGCTTATCTAGCTTAAAGAGTATGAAAATATTCAAATTAAATTTTTTTATAAAAATGTGTTGACGATTAGAGTATAGAGGTGTAATATAGGACAAGTCGCCGATAGCAACAACGC
>NZ_AYMH01000125.1:0-486 GCF_000633475.1 Bacillus sp. H1a
TGGTGCAAAAATCCCAAGACTCTTGCAAGTAATCTCCTAATCTTGGACATACTGATAGTATGACTCTAAAAAAGGTGCGTAATCAGTATGGAAAAGGAAAATTTGTTTAAATGGAAGCATTATCAGCCTGAACTAATCTTATTAACAGTAAGGTGGTACCTACGGTACAATTTGAGCTTCCGTAACCTGGTGAAAATGATGGAGGAAAGAGGATTATCAATTGCTCATACAACGATTATGCGCTGTGTTCATCAATATGGATCTCAATTAGAAGAGAAAGTACGACATCATCTTAAATTAATAAATGACTCATGGAGGGTCGATGAAACATATATCAAAGTAAAAGGTCAATGGATGTACTTATACCGTGCAGTCGATTCAGAAGGGTATACAATTGATTTTTATCTAAGTAAATCAAGAGATACACAAGCAGCCAAGCGCTTTTTCAAGAAAGCCTTGGCTTTTTCGTATGTTTCTAAACTTCGC
>NZ_AYMH01000126.1:0-18798 GCF_000633475.1 Bacillus sp. H1a
AATAGCGTCACCTATTATAGATTGATCCATTTCTAATAGAATGATTTTATTATTCATCGTGTTTAGCTTTTCATTGTGCTTCTCTTTATCTGCATCAAGTGCTGTCACAATTTCTTTTAATTTCTCATCAAATTTCTTACGACGTGCTCCTTTGAACTGGCTTGTTGTTAGACTCGTGCCTAAATTGGTAAACTCTTTCTTATAAGAATCAAAATGATGAAGTTCTCCCTGTAAAGATCTCTTTGCGGCTTTTAAGCGCTCTAACTTTTGGGCATTTGCCCTGTGGCTAGCCATTTTACTATCATAACTTGCCTTAAATCGATCAACACTTGCATGGATATCCGCTTTTCGTGCAGCTTCTTTGGCTTTATCTTCTTCTTGAGCCATAATGTTTTCCCTCCCCAAAATCTATTTCCCTATCAAGACTATCTTTCTGTTTGTAACTACTCAGCCATACACACCACTCGCAGATAAATTGATCTACTCACTAACTAATTTCACTCGTCCTGCATTTCGTCCAACAAAGAAATGAGACTCATCTAATTCCACTGTAGGTTCACTATAACTAGATTTCACATTTATCAATCCTTGATCAGCTAAACGCGTTCCAATCATCCCTGCTGGAATATTTGCTCGTAATCGTTTATTAAATTCATCATAACTGTTCTCAATTTGTTTTTGATTGCCGTGGAAAATGAAATAAACACCTACTTTAGAACCATTTTTTAAGTATTTATTGAATGTTTCATCCGAAATAAATGTTTTATCTCCAAATATTTGCGCATCTGGAATATACACAAACATCGGTTGATTTTCACTTTGTGTCTCTCTTTCTTCAATTTCACTCATTAGATCATTAACAAAAGTACTGTACTCCATATCTGATACAATCACATCGAAGCTTTCTTTGAATCTGCCAAATCGTTCGCTCCCATTAAACACAATTCTTTGTGCTTTCCCTTCAAAATGTTTGAAGTTTTGAACGATTATACGCTCAATATATTCCGTTTGCTGTGGCGTATCGTCTCCAATCACAAAATAACCATGTTTTTCTGGTACAAAACCAACGACATTTGTAGTTTCTTTACTTAGAGCAAGTGGTAGTTGTAGATTATCTAACATCTCTTGTACCTGTGGATTTATATAAAAATCATGCATAGAGATCGTTTTAGATAACATCGGAATCTTGATAGGACGTGTGCCCTTCCATTGCTGATTCATCTGTGCAATCTCTTGCTCTAAATTATTCAATCGATCAATATCATTTTTCCCATGAGTTGGTAAATAAATTTGAACTTCATGTGGCTCGTCTAGTTTGATTTGCGCTCGTCCAACAATTTCTTGCGAAATCAAAGCATCACGCCCTACAACATCTCGAATTGCACCTTCTTCCACAAGGAATAGCCCAATATGTGATGGAATATTACTCGCCATACTCATTCTGAAGCTGTTCGTACGAAGAACCGTCATAACTACATAGAGTCCCAAACTTGCTCCTTCTCGTAAAAGCTGATTTAACACAGATTCTATAGCTTCCTCTAAAGGACTCTCCTTAATTGAGTCAAAACCATCAACAATGGTAACAATCCCTGGCAACGGCTTTCCTGACTTCTCTTCATATTGAGACAGACTTGCGACACCATACTCTGTAAATGCGTCTTTTCGACTTTGAATTTCTTTGCGAATTCGTTTGAGGAACTTCATCAGTTTTTCTTCTTCCTCTAACCGAACAATATCCACCACATGCGGTAAATCTTTTATTGGAAGTAAACCATTCGTACCAAAATCAAATAGGTTAAACTGGACCTGTTCAGGATTGTTAATTCTTGATAAATTCATTACAAGAGTTTGTAATGCAGTGGATTTCCCAAAGCCTGGAGATCCATAGATTGCAAGGTGACTCAACTCTTCTAAATTAAGTAAAAAGTCAATTTGTTCTTGTCTTGATGGAATATCCATCAAACCAAATGGAACTGAAAGATTTCTTTTCGAATCCCCTGAAGTTACCACATTAATCTTTGGACTATCAATTTCTGTTTTTAATGGAGGTAACCAAGGTTTTTCAGGAAGAACTGCATTTGTTTTTTCAGCATGAATCACAATATCTTCTACAATCGCGTCCAATTGTGTTTGTTTTTCCTCCTTTTTCATGGACACTTCATCATCTTGAGATAAATCTGTAGTTAACAATTCGTGCTGGCCTAATTGATTAATTAGCCAAATTCTTTCGTCTACTTTTTCTTCATATTGTGCATCTGGATTATAAGTTGCTCCACTCCACGCAGATTGAAACAGTTCATAAATTTCATTGTTTCCGACCTGTAAATACGCTCGTCCTGGTTGAGTAATCGTTGCGGCATCAGGTGTTTTAATAATTTCATTTGAATCACTTGGATCGGCTACTTTTAATGCTAATTTGAATCGTGAGTTTGACCAAATCTGGTCGTCCACCACTCCACTTGGCTTTTGAGTAGCTAAAATCAAATGAACTCCTAACGAACGACCAATACGTGCAGTTGATACTAGCTCAGCCATAAAGTCTGGTTCATTTGCTTTTAATTCTGCAAATTCATCACTGATTAAGAAAAGGTGCGGCAATGGTTCTGATGGATATTTTTTCTTTTCTACAGGATCAGCAATTTCTTTTCCCTGTTTGTACAACTTGGTATACCCATTAATATGATTAACACCAAATTCACCAAATTTCCGTTGTCTCTTTTGTAATTCTGCTCGAATACTTTGTAATGCTCTTGCAGAACTTGCACCGTCTAAGTTTGTAATCGATCCTAACAGATGTGGTAAATTCTTAAATAAATTCGCCATACCTCCACCCTTAAAATCAATCGGTAAAAAGCCAACGTCTTCTGGTGCAAAATTTACTGCTAAAGATAAAATATAACTTTGGACAATTTCCGATTTACCAGATCCTGTTGTACCTGCCACGAGTCCATGTGGGCCATGTGCTCGTTCGTGTAAATTCAAATAAACAATGTCATCTTTTCCTCGAACACCCAAAGGAACAGCTAATGACTTTGAAGTGTCTGCTTTTTCCCAACGAGCACCAATATGTAACTCTCCAACATTTTTCACATCATATAATTCTAGAAAGTCAATCGATTCTGGAATCGCATTTTTCTCTACCTCAACATGTTCTAAATTAGCTATGCGTTGTATTGCTTGCCCAATTGGATAACTTTTGGGTAAATGGTTGGGAACAAAAAGTTGATTCACGTATTCATTATTATTGTTAATTAATACCGCGGATTCGTTACTTTGATAATCAATAACTGTGGTTGCTGTCTCTGGCAACATGTTTAACGCGTCTTTCCCCCAAATGACCGTAACACCGTATTGACTCATATCTTCAGCTAAAAATTCATTTAATCCATGCCCAGAGAGCCAGCTCTCGTCTAAAATCGTAAACATATAATGCGGAGCAAAGGTTACTTTCTCATTGCCCGCCTCTTTGACTTGTTGCCGACGTTTTGTTAACAACTGATAGAACGAATTTAAAACCATGTCACGTGTCTGTGAATTATGAATAATTCCTCTTAAATTTAAGCTCCGTATTTGAAAATGTGGCAACCAACGCCATGCATGCCAACAATCTTGATAATCTTCTTCTGGAACTAATGCTACAAATTCTACATCTCTATAAGAATGTAAAACGGAAAGCTGAAATAATATTGTCTGTACAGCTATTCGTAGTACTGTTTTTGTTCCTGCAAGTCCTAACGTTTGATTTAACATCGAAATGGCAATAGGTGCATCTTTTAACGTTTGATGTGGCCAAACAATTTTTTCTTCTGCAAATTTACTTAAAGCATCATCTTCTTCTCTAGAATGATAACTGACTTTATAACTACTTTGAATCTCTCCATGACCCAAACGAATACTTAAAAAATCAGCGTTTGTCATAGTTTTTTCATAAATTCGTGGACTGTATTCTTTTGTCATCAAAGACAATGAATCCATATCAGGGAAGTTATACGTTAAAGCTTCAAATTGCTTTTGAGAGAGCAACGACAATTCTTTTTCCTGTTGAATAAGATACTTTTCATAGTACTCACTTCGCTTAAGATTCTTTTGTTTCACTTCTTTCTTATTCGTAATATAACTTGAAACAGAGAACCCTGCCGTGAGTAAACTTACTCCCCCCATGCTTAACATCATAATAGGGTTTCCATTACTTAATACGCTCGTTGCACCACTTAAAACAACCATTGCCAATGGCGGAACAATCGTACGCAATAAATCACTTCTCCCCTCAGTTTCCTCAGCTCTTGGAGGTTGAATTGCTATCTCTTCTTTAGGCTCTCGTAAATGAATTCTTGGACTACGTCTAAATTCAGGGAAATTTTTTGGGTATTCTGGAATAAATATCTCGTTAATAATCTCCCAAGAATTTAGTGAAAATTCATTGGTTATCTTACACAACTTAAATTGTTTTTCTCTCAATTCAATAAGCACACCATCAATAACAAGTTGATCCCCTACAGACAAAACTTTTTCTAATCGATCTACTTTCTTTCCATTAAAGTAAACTACTACCCCATTTGAAAACAGATTTAACTGGTAAGTTTCATTCTTTTCATTAAATGTGACCAGGGCAAAAGCCTTAGTCGGAATGGTGATTCCTGAGTCTTTTGAAGAAGAAATCACAAAATTTGTTTTCGGCTTGATAGTAGTTAAAACTTCTAATTTTTCATGAGGTAACGCGAGAATTCCGTCCTTCATATCACCTGTCCATGGATCTTGATCCAAGAACAAATGCGTGCCATCAAAAGAAATTTCATGGTTACCAATCTTAAGTGATGGCTTTGACATTGTTAGTTCGTGATGCGAAAATATATGACCAAATGAAAAAATATCATAGAGTACAGACGCTTTATTTACAATTTGATCATCAATTGGTACACCTTCACTAGATAATCTATTGTTTAGATTTCTGATCATCCGTCTTACCCTCCAATAACTTCATGTACTTTTCCATCTCTTCCTTATATTTCGAAAGTAATTCTTGTTTCTTCGCACCATTCATCTTGTTATCTGCATTTGTTACATCATAAACTTTTGTATAGGCGTGAAGAATATATTGATTATCTCCAATATTTTTAGCAATATTTAAGGCCTTTTCAAAGTCTCCTTTTCCTATATAGATCCAATAAAGTAATGTGTTATCATTTGATTTTTGGGAGATAGTCCCTAATACAGATTCTTTCTGCTCATTAGACAAGCTATCTAGTTGAATCGAGCTCACTGCTAACACATATAGTGCGCTTTTAGGAAGATTCTCTGGTTTGTCTTCCTTTAAAGAATCTAGAACATCTGAATAATTATTTGAAATAAACTTTGATTCGGCACTTATGATTCGTTTTTGCTGAGGTACAATATTTAATGAATATATCCCTACCCCTATTGAAAGACCTAATGTTGCAAGACCAAGAATAATTGTTCCCCACTTAAAAACAGTGTGATTTCTACTTTTCACCAGTATGCTTGTAGCATTTCTTTTTTCCTTTTGAATCGCAACTGTTTCCATTAGTAACTTGTCTATCTCTTCAAACGAAGAAGATTCTTGAATTTTTTCGGAAAAAGGATCTCGGACTGCACCGGCCCCATCAATTAGATTCTCAAAATCCAGTTTTGGATTTAAAATATAAAGAAGTAATGCCTTGTATTGTTTTAGATATACTTCTTCTGTTGGAAGATAAGGAATAACGGTATTCATTACGCCACGATGACCAATAAACAACTCTTCCCCAAAAATAAAGATATTTTTAGGATGGATAAATGGCGTTACTGGTTGGTTAAGATATTCTTTTAAGAAATTTACTTTTTGTGCTAAAAGAAGGCGATCAAATTCATCTAATTTTTTAACATATTGTTCAAGCGAAAAAGATAATTCATCTTTTTCATAAGTGATAATGACCTGTTCTTCATTCGCCACCTCTATCTTTCCAGTCAAAAAGTGTGGTGCTTTATTTAAAAATAACTGGAATTGCTTTACACCTGACAAAGAATATTGATTAGCTGTTAAGTGCACTTTAATAAAAGTAGATGTAGTTTCCTCTTTAATAACTATCAAACTATTTTTCATTTCCCCCATACTCTAGCGTTCCTCCAAACTCCCTATAATTTCTTTTACGGCTAATTGATCACCATCCGCCAATGGATATTTCGCCAATATAACATTTTCATCTAAATGAATTGGCTTATTTTTTACTTCCAATGAAAAATGAGTGGGCAATTCTATATTTACTAAAGATAATGAATCAACCAATAGTTCTTTCAATCTATTAGAAGAAACCTGATTAGGTATTGTTAAATCAAGTATTTGCTCATTAACATGAAGTTCGATATTAATCATTGTTCTTTCTGCCATTGTTTACTCCTTTTTCCGTATAAATAGGTTTGAAAATCTTTTACCTAATAACCAGCCTAAAATTAATATTCCAATCACACCCATGCTTAACAGTATCCAGAGGGTCCATCTAGGAATTTCATAATTGGTATCTTCCACAGTTGCTTCATTTTCATTAGAAGCTGTATAGTCTTTAGAAAACAGCTTCTTGGTAATTGTATCCTGTGGTTTCTTTTCTACACTCTCAGCGGTAAGAAATACTTTTTCTTTTATACTTGAAGTACTCTTTCTATTTTCTTTCTCAAGTTCCTTATTTTTTGTGTTTTTGTCTTTTATAAACAAATCTTCTATCCCTGTAACAGAATTATTATTTTTATGATTTTCTTTTTCATAAATCACGTTGTTATGAATCGTTAGTTTTCCATCTTCAGCATAGGCTAGACTGCTAAAACTAGTAAAAAGATTTGTCACACAAAAAGAAATTAGAAGAGAAAAAACGAGAAATTTTGGTTTTATCATTTTTTCCAAATTCGTACATCCTTTCTCCTAACAACATAAGTTATTGCTTTTGTTCAGCTTTCTCTGACTTTTTCACACCTGGAAAAGCAATGAAATTCGTACCAATTCCTACAACAATAATAATTACCAATAACAAGTAACTTTCCCATCCAACATGAATACCGTTGCTTAGTGCTGTATAACCATTTTCTATGTTTTGAAGCGGTGAAAAACGATACAATAAATCGACAATACTACCCGGACGAGTATGCATTCCTAATAATGGTGTTAACATGAGATATAATCCTAAAAGTGAAACACAAACATAGAGTGTTATATTTTTAAAATGACGAGAAAAACCTGTTATTAATAAAGTTCCACCTAAAATATTTAGGAACGTGTAACTAAACCAAGAGATATTAAAAACTTTCAAAATACTAAAAGTAGTTATTCCAGCAAAGAACAGTGAGATAATTAGACTGACACCTGTTACCTTCATAACATTAGGAACATTTAGCCATGCCCTTGTAGGTGTAATAAAAACCATATCTTTCGTAATTTCTCTACGTTGAATAGTACGACATAAGGAAATGCCGGTAATGACTGAAAGAACAGCTCCAACAAGCGTCATATAGTAAGGAATAATAGACGTTTGGCGAGTAGCTTCAAAACTTCCTTTTGTAGCAATTGGGGCTGATAGAAAATTGAATACTTTATAATTATCTGCTCCACCTCGTTTGGTATTAGAAAGCACTTTGCTAAACTCTTCTGAGTATTTTTCATTTTTACTTGTATTCTTTTGAATTTGAGCGACTGAAGTATTTAAATTATTCAAAACAGTATCTGCATTTTTTTGAACATTATCTGTATTTTCTTTTAACTCCTGAATTTTTGGAGAAATGTCATGAGCTTTCGCTGCAGATTTTTCTATACTTTCAGCCGAGTTCTTTGAACTCTGAACTAAATCTTCCATTTCTTTTACTAAGCTATCTGTTTCTGAAGTAATTGGTATTGTATCGTTCTCTGCAGGATGTTGATTTTCTGTAGGATGTTGATTTTCTGCAGGATGTTGATTTTCTGCACTTTTTACAGATTCTTCCTGGATTTTTTCATTTTCTTTCCATGATTGATACGTTTCATTAATCTGTTGATTGGCTTGTACAAACCAATTATTTAACTTTTCTGCTTCATTCAGAAACTTCTGAGGTTCAGTCATTAGATTTAAAGTTCCATATAATGTATTTTTTGTTCCATCATGATTTTTATCCGTTGTTGATCCAATTGTTTCTTGTAAATTTTTTATTTGGCCTTCAATATCTGTATAGAGTTGATTTCCTTTATTCTTAAATTCTTCATAAATTTTCTCTGTAATAGCATCTATCTTTTGTTCACCTGTGATATTGTTATACATACGATAAACAGAGTTTGGATTTGCCAACTCTTCGAGAGTCTTCTCTTGATTTTCAGTTTTGTTAACCATATCTGCATAGCTATCAATAGATATGGAATCTTCTGGATTTCCAAATAAGGTAACAATTTGCTGTGCAGTGCTATCAAGCATTTGAAATTGTTTCAATAACTCAGGTAAGTCAGATATTAAATTCTTATTTACATCTATATATTCTGCATAGCTGGCATTCACTTGAGTTTGCTCATTAACAATCCATGAATAATCAACAGAGACAAAAGATTTTTTCTTCATATCTTCATCCAAGGTCCAATCAAAATCCGCCTTAAACGTTAAGCTAAAACTTGAAGGTAACGGCGGAAGATCCTTTTCTTTAGAAGTTGGCCTATTAGGCTCATTTTCTGTTTCTGGTTTCGATCCTGTTTCCGGTTTCGGCTTTTCTGGATCCGTTGGCGGATCTACCGGCGGTTTTGGTTTCTCTGGATCCGTTGGCGGATCTACCGGCGGTTTTGGTTTCTCTGGATCCGTTGGCGGATCTACCGGCGGTTTTGGCTTCTCTGGATCCGTTGGCGGATCTACCGGCGGTTTTGGTTTCTCTGGATCCGTTGGCGGATCTACCGGCGGTTTTGGTTCCTCTGGTTCTGTGGGGTTCTTTTTCAATGAAATACTGAATTCATGATTAGAAACTTCACTCCACTCAGAAATGTACCCATATGATTTGAGTTTTTGATCCAATTCTGTTTTTAACACCGGTAAAAGATCCGTCAAATTTCTTATTCCTAAACTTCCTTGTTCTGTATGGTCTGTCTTCAAAGAGATTCTATTATCTTTTGTTGGATCAATAGATATAGTGACCTCCCTACTATTTATAGGAATTATAGAGTTATGTTCAGGCTTAGCTTCTAGATAGGAAAAGTTTCCTTCCTTTCCTATTTCTTTTTCAAAATTTTTCGCATAACGCCGAACTATAGTTAGCTCATCTTGGAATTTTTTAGATTGAGAATCAGTTATAATATTCTCAGCAATTAACTTTTGTAAAAGATTTTCTAAAGTGTCTGCTGGAATTTGTGGTAGACTTTCTTCTATCATTTGACGATAACGATTATCTAAATTAACTTTATTTTCTTTTGAATCAGCCATTAGTTTCACAATCGCCTGTTTAATATCCTCCTCAGAAGCTGTATCTGGATTTTTTTCTGCACTTCCATAATAAGTTTGTGCAATCTGTTTTCTTAAATCATTAAGAGTTTCAACTTGCGATTGCAATTGCTTAATTTCATCTTTTAGTTCATCAATTCGAACAGTTTGTGTTTCTTGAAATAGCTTGGCGTTTAGCAAGAATTCCGTATAAACCCCAGATGAATTCACTTCACCTGCTGCCGGTGTATAAAAGTTTCCTAGTTGTTTAAACATTGATTGGTTCAAACCATCATATTTTGCTTTATATCCCGATAAATCAGATTGCCGTTGGTTTTCTAATTGCGTTTTCTGTAGGTTAAATTGATCCTCAAATTGCTTTTTTTGTAGGTTAAATTGATCCTCAAATTGCTTTAAGGAATCTTTTAACTTTTCATTTGTTTTATCGATATTTTCGTTAGCTGATTTTTTGGCTTCTTTTGTCGAGGTACTGCCTGCTTCTAAGCTCTTATTATTATCATCCATTAGAGTTTTTACGGATGAAACAAATGCTTGCTGTTCCGAGAGAAAACCTTTATTATCTTCATCAAGAATACTCGAAACATTTGATAAATTATTAAATCCTCCCGACAACTCCTTAAATGGATCTTGAATATTTGTCATCAGATATTTCTTAGCATCAGTTTCTGCTCCAACAATTTTATTAACATTTAGTTGGGCTTCTGATAAATTTCCTACAATACTTGAGAAATACATCTGCACAACTCGTTGATTGAAATCTTTCAAAATATCATTTACTTGTGTTTGAACGGCTTGATTGGATATCTCATTTTGCCCTTTACGTACACGATAATTAATGGTCGCCTTTTCTGGTGCTATACTTTGAAGGGACAAAAGACGTTCGGAGAAATCTTGAGGAATAATAATTTCTGCATCAAATTGACCATTCTCAATTCCTGCATTAGCAATATTCCTACTGACCGTCTGCCAACTTTTTTTGGAATCTTGATTAATCAGAGTAACAAAGTCTGCACCTAGTTCATACTTCCTCCCCTCAAAAACAGCCCCTTTATCTTCATTCACTAAAACATATTGAACCTTGGATACTTTTTGATTTGTAGACCGGTACACATTATCATCTTTAAAACCAAAATAAGTGAAAGTCAAAATAAGAAATAATCCACCAAGTATAATGATGAGTAATGGAAAATAACTCTGATATTTTTTTATCAAAATACATTTCTTCCTTTCAGATAAATTAAAAAAGGTGTCAGCACAATGAGTTGCACTGACCCCTTTTTTAAACACTTAATTTAAGCCAAACGAACCTGCATCCTGACGGTCACGGTCTGCGACTGTATCTGCATATTTGGTCAACTGCATATGAATACTTTGTAATAAGTTTTCCATTTGTTTCACATTACCTTCAAGCTGTTTGAATTGATCCAAGTAAGCTCGAAAAGCTTCCCCCTGCCATTCTTGGGCAATCGTTGAATTCATAGAATTCACTTTACGAATAGCGTCTTCAATTTGTGAAGAGGCCGTTTGATATATTTTCGCCTGAGATTTTAGTTGTTCGGGTGTGACCGTAATAGCTCCTGCCATAAAATCATCTCCTTGTTTTATAACTATCCTTACGGATAATATAATATAATTCAAAATTATTTTAAATCTTGGATCAAGCGAGCTTCTTTCTTTGCCTCTCATTATATACACACGTGTCTTATATGACACACTGAAAGAAGGAGTAATAGTATAAACATAAAAAAATAAATGAAATAGAAAAAGGAAGGTCATAATTTAGTAATTACAACCTCCCCAAAAAATATAAACCTTATGTAGAAATTTTAATTTCGTACTTCTGTTTTATAAATTCAATTAATTCTTCATTCATCTTGTAATAATTATCGGCACCTATATATTTACAGACCACCTGTGCTTTTTTTAGCATTTCTTCCCCTTCTTTATTTCCTCTCAAACATTCCCAAATACCATTAATCACCAATTTTAGGTTTTTTTCAAAAAACATTTCTTCTTCAAGTGAAAATGAATTTATTTTATCCATATATTTCCATATAAGATTCATTCTATCGTGCTGGATAAAGAAAACAATTGCATTTGTTAACATCCTAAAGCATTCACTTTTTCCATCTCTAAATTCTTTGTAATGATTGATTCCCAAAAGTGCTTTTTCAAGGGTGATTTCTATAAATTCAGGCGTAAATGCAAACATACAGTTGTTGAATAAAACTAGTTCATAGCGAGTCCATGTCTGCATGTTTATTAAATATTGATAAATTTTAGTTTCTCTTGTTTCAAGAGTTTCATTTTTTAATCTAGCAATGAGCAACTGACATAAACTCGAAAGATGTTCATACTTAATTTCATCTCGCCCTTTAACTAGATTACAAAGACTTTCTAGTCTTATTAACTCTTCTACATCTTTCTTCATAAAAGCATTTCTTATTTCACCCATAATCTGACTGATTACATTTACATCCTTTGGGTAATCAAAAGCTTTTAATTCATCAAAGTATACATTAATTCTAGAAAGCATATAAGTTAGATTTGTAACACTAGTATCTGCACGATTATTTACAAATCTGTTGTAAACAGATCTACTAACAAAATCACCACAAACATCTTTAATAGTTAGTCCCTTTTGTTTTCTCGTATAATCAATAAGTTCTCCGATCTCCATAAAACATCTCGCCCTTCCGAATGATTCT
This sequence comes from Bacillus sp. H1a, assembly GCF_000633475.1. Classification (NCBI taxonomy): domain Bacteria; kingdom Bacillati; phylum Bacillota; class Bacilli; order Caryophanales; family Bacillaceae; genus Bacillus; species Bacillus sp. H1a. The sequence continues at coordinate 12,137 of NZ_AYMH01000126.1, forward strand.
TATCCGACTAATATGTGTCGTATTTTTATAAAAATCACTTATTACGCTACACATTCAAAAAAATTGCCTTTTTCTTATTATTATTTTTTAATAAGCAATGAGAGGAGTTGTTACTATGTGGTGGTGGATAATAATCACTTTATAGAATAATTTTGCACCAGAACCTATGCATTTTTCGCTGATAGATGAAACAAGAAGAACTGGAATTATAAAACATTGAATAAGGTAGATAAAAATCCTTTACCCTTGTTTCCTTTCCTTTAAACAAGTAGGCTTTTAGATTCTAAATAAATTTATACTTGTTTTGCTTTACTACATTGCTTATTAAAAAACATTGAAACAATTAATAATAATACTCCTATTGCAAATAAAATTAAGTTATTTAGCAAAATTACTTCATCTTTCCAATATGCTAAAAATATTAATAAACCGTGCCTAACTAAAAAAACAATCCTAATCCAAATATTGAAAGCAGATATGGAGATGTATTCTTTCCCTTTCCCTTTCCTTTTCTTTCCTTTTCCCTCCTTTTTATCACTATATTAGCACATTTTGTATTAACTTGTTAAATTAATACTTATCAAACTTATTTTCTGATGCCTTTTAGTTGAAACTCTAGCATTATAGAAATGGTTCGAATTACAGGCAATAACCTATTCTATAATTATCAATGTTAAAGAAAACACCTTAAGGCACGCCCTATATATAATCTAAGTCTTTAAGATAAACCTAGGATATTACCCCTATAACAGCACCAACTACCCCTAGAATCAAACCCTTATATTTTTGTAAAAACATCAAGTTAAACCTTTCATACAAACAAAATATTCCATATACAAATAATACTAAATTATGGAATATCTTTAAAGAGTCAAAACATTTTTATATTCAATTCATATATTTTATTCCTTTTCTTAATAAAAATATCCCTATAGATAAGTAAATCCAAAGGGATAAAACGGTGCATCCTTTTTATAAACAGTACGACTTTATTTCAAAGCTACACATTAACCCTAAATCAGCTAAAGGAACAGAAAGAAAAAATCACTAAAGAAACTAAGGCTGAAGCCTTAGTTTTCAAAACTCTTCAGGACTTTTCTTTAAAATCTAGTTGGTCAATATATCCCTCAACAAAAAAGGGGTGAAGAATTTAAATTCTTCACTCCTTTTTTATACAAAATCATAAGGGACTTGGATCCTGTAAAACACTAGAAAAAGGTAGTAAACTGGAAATTTTTTCTCTATAATAAAACTTAGCGCTTATAGGGAGGGGGACATATCCAATCATCTGATTGTGTAGATTAAAAGTTTAATAGTGGGAAAACAGGGGGAAGAAAAATGTCAAAAAAATTAATGTCTTTATTTTCTGTTGGGATGGTTACAGCTCTTATGATAACTGGTTGTGGTCAAAGTGATAAAGCAACTACCGAACCAAAAAAGAATGTGACAAAGGAAAATAAGGAAGAGAAAAAAGATACAGCAAAAGAAAAAGAATCTAAAGATACAAAAGCTAAATCAAACGATTATTCAACGCTTATCTCGTATATGGAGAAAGAAACACAAGGAAAAACAAAAGTCATTTATGAAAACAAAGAACCAAAAGTACATAAGTTACAAGATGTTTCAGTATCACTTGACAACTACTCATTAGTTGAATTAAATGATTTTCATACCGACTTTAATATTCCTTTTAATAACCAAACAAATGGTGGGGTTATTCTTGCACACTATACTGTAAAGAACGATTCACAAAAAGATGTTTATTATATGCCAAATTTAAATATAACATTTACAGGTGCTAAGAAGGATTACAGTAACTATAAAGATTTACTTCCAAAGGAAGAACAATTAACTACAAAGTTATCTCCAAGCAATAATTATTTAGTAAAAGCTGGCGAGAGTATTTCTGGTTATATTGCATACCCATTTGGTAAAGATGATTTAACAAAAGTTTTAGAGCTATCAACAGTTTCAGTCCAAGTCCCTGAAGCACAAGCGAATAAAGGAAAATATGACGCCCCAATTGGAAGTGCTGGAACTTTTGCATTAAGTTTAAACAAAAAAGGCGATCAAAAAGTTTCAACCGATACAGCTTTTTATCAAGATAAAGCAACGGCTCAAAATATGGGCGAGAAAACAATGCTAAGCGAGAAAGCAAACATTAACAAAAGTGAACAATTAGGTTCTACCAATGTTACATTAGATGGATACCAATTTACCAAATTCACGCCAAATTCCGTTGAAGCCCCTCGATTTGAAAATTTTAAAAATGGTATTGTTTTATTGACAGTTAAATTTAAACTTGATAACAAAGAGACCGAAGATATTTCACCGTCTCCAATAAGTTCAAAATTAAGTGTTAATGATGGTGCACAATATGTGCTTAACGAAGGTATGTTACTAAATTACAAATATAATGATTCGATTAAAGCGGGAACATCTGGAGAGTTATTACAGGTTTTCATTTTAGATGGAGAGCAATATGAAAAGATTTGGAAAAACAAAAACTTTGAAATTGAATTAGGACCTATGAGAAACAAAGATGCAAAAGACATTTCAAAAGGACACAAAGTGAAATTTACATTACCAAAATAGATATGTTCCTGAACCCTCTTCAAACTGACGAAGAGGGTTCTTTACTTGTTATTATATTTCTTTCAATATGATTCCAAATATCATTGATTTTTGTAGTTTCGAATCGTCTACAGAGGGTTGATATACTAATTTGACTCTCTTCTTTTAATTCGCTATAAGTTAATCTTCTATTGTATTTTTTGGTAATCTTGTGCTCTCTGTTTCCAGTAATAATCACGAAATCGCTCATACTGAGCTTTTAAAATCTCATCATTTCTAAAACTTTCCCCATCATCAATTCTGCCATGAAGCTGTTTTGAGTATTCCCGATGTTTACTAGCTGGCAATTCAACCATGCTTCCTGGTTCTCGCTGAGTCGTATGATGAAATTGAATTTGTTTGAAAAAGAAAAAGCACCTTGATTTCAGAGAAGGTGCTTTAGTAATTATATTTGTTTTCTATATATTGACACATATATAGTTGTAAAACTTACAACATCATTAACATCCTTTTTTGAATGACCTTGTAGCCTATATACATATCAATATTTTCCTATATCTCTCTTTATTTCTCAAAATGAGCCATACCAAAATTTTCATTAAACCTCTTACACCATATAGAAACTAAACCATATGCATCGATATCTACCTCTTCAGGAATTTCATAGTTTTGAGATCCTTTGTTTCCCTTTAACTTACCTAATTCAATATACTGATAGTTTTTAACATCTTCATTATTTTTTAAACTTTTCACAGGAAGCAATACCACTCGAACATCTGGACCATTAGAGGTTTCAAAATTGGTAAGTCTTAGAATGCGCTTTCCATTCGATAGTTGATAGATTGTCGCTACTCCCGTCGTTTCATGAATACCATTTTGAAACTGCCCTTTGCTTATTACTCGTTCTTGTTGTTTAACTTCTTTTGATTTTATTTCTGTTTGTGGCAATGCTTCATTAATTTGCTTATCAATAAATAATTTTTCGGGACGGAATAAAAACCATAAAATCCCCCCGATCATTACAAACCCTGTAATCAATAAAACAGATTTTATTTTCATAAAATAATCTCCCCTGTAACATCATAGTACTTATATGTAAGTTAACACGAAGGTCTTTCATTTTTATAACATAATTATTACAAAAGTCTTTCAACCGTCTCATTTCTTTTCTGATGTAACGGGAAGAGTAAACCAAAATTCACATCCCTGTTGCTTATCCGAACGATCCCGAACACTTATAAATAACATTAAATATGTATTATAATTGTAGGAATCAAGAGTAATTTATCATTTTAGCCAAGTAGACTCCTTCCTCAAGGAACGTGAAGGGTCGCAGCCCAGTGAGTAGGTGGGAGATGAATTGGCTTCGGACAAGGGATGTCATGAAGCCATCTTAATTGTTCGACATATGTAAAGTGTTACTGGATAATTTGTCATTATCACTTCACTACCTATCGAATGTATGTTTGTTGTATAATAGACATATGTCGAACTGGAGGTGAAACGAATGATTATCAATAAAGCATATAAATTTCGTATATATCCAAATAAAGCACAAGCAACGCTAATCAATAAAACGATTGGTTGTTCTCGTTTTGTATTCAATCATTTCCTATCTCTATGGGATAACGCATACGAAGAAACAGGAAAAGGTTTGACATATGGTACATGCTCTGCCAAACTTCCTGCCATGAAGAAAGAGTTTGTTTGGTTAAAAGAAGTAGATAGCATTGCTATTCAGTCGTCTGTTCGCAACCTTGCGGATGCTTATACACGTTTTTTCAAAAAACAAAACAGTGCCCCGCGTTTCAAATCTAAGAAGAATACCGTACAATCTTACACCACAAAACAAACAAATGAAAACATTGCCGTTGTAGGAAATAAAATTAAATTGCCAAAACTAGGTCTTGTTCGATTTGCCAAAAGTCGTGAAGTAAATGGACGTATTTTAAATGCTACGGTTAGACGGAACCCTTCTGGTAGATACTTTGTGTCATTGTTAGTAGAAACAGAAGTGCAAGAACTTCCGAAAACACATTCTTACATTGGAATGGATGTAGGACTAAAAGATTTTGCCATTTTGTCAGATGGAACAACCTATAAAAATCCGAAGTTTTTTCGATCATTAGAAGAGAAGTTAGCCAAAGCACAGCGTGTTCTTTCTAGAAGAACGAAAGGATCTTCTCGCTGGAATAAACAACGAATAAAGGTTGCTAGAATTCATGAATATATGACAAACGCTAGAAAAGATTACTTGGACAAAATCTCAACTGAAATCATCAAAAACCACGATGTTATCGGTATAGAAGATTTGCAAGTATCGAATATGTTAAAGAATCATAAGTTAGCAAAAGCGATTAGTGAGGTATCATGGTCACAGTTTCGAACCATGTTGGAATATAAAGCAACATGGTACGGTAAACAAGTCATTGTCGTATCGAAAACATTTGCTTCAAGCCAATTATGTTCTTGTTGTGGATATCAAAACAAAGACGTTAAAAATCTAAACCTACGTAAATGGGATTGCCCTTCTTGTAGTACACATCATGATAGGGATATTAACGCAAGTATCAATCTAAAGAATGAAGCGATAAGGCTTCTAACCGCAAGGACTGCGGAGATAGCCTAATAAATTAGAGTTCGATAGAACTCTTTACTTAGGAATCCCCCACTTTCACTTCTAAACGAAGTGAAAGTGGGGGTAGTTCAATAGGTAAATTCTTTAATATAGGCATTTTCGTAGCCTTATGTTAACTAGTGGTGTATAGGATATTCACCTTTTGATGTTACTTAATCTGTGTTGAAAATATTCTCTTTACTCTCAGAATCTAACAAAATAGACAAGTTTATAAATTAAATCCTATTTTCACTTCTAATAACAGCTTATTTAACTCAGATTTTTCGTCTGGATTATCCTCTATAATAGCCGAAACTCTGTTAATCAAATAATCATAAAATTCATTAAAAGTTAAGTAGACTTGAGTATCTCTATCAGCAGCGGGATAGTCCATTTCTAATATCACATGAGAATCATCTATGTGCTTCGAAAGCTGTGCTAAATCAAAATCATCAAAATCATATTTAAAAAGAACTGCCACAAATTCTTCTCCATATCCTCTTTTTTGAGAAAAACATCTTAAAGCTTTCTTAAATTGTTTGTCACTTACTACTGAAAAATACGTCAACATTAATTTATCAATTGTTGGTTTATCAGTAACAATAATATACTCACTCATTATTTTCCTCCTAAAAATCTAAAGTTAGTTTAACATTGGATAAAAGTTTTTAATATTCCCTTCTGAATCAAGAAACCCTTTGAATTTTAACCCATTAGAAGATGTACCTATCACAGTTCTTCCATCGGCTTGAATTGTTCCATTTTGCATTGCATTTTTTCCCCATTCAAACATTTGCGCATCTGAAACTACTTTTGGATCATAAACTGTCTTCGGCGTATAAATATCTTTGTATGTTATAGGTTTAGCAATATTTCCTGCCATATCTTTACGTGGAATCCTATACTCAATTTCGTACACACCATTAATTGTAGGATGGGATTTCTTTGTTATTATTAAATCTTCAAAGTTTACATCCTTTGGAGCTAAGGTTCTTCTAAATTCATCTAAATTATGACCACCACTTACTCCCCTTTTTGCATTTACTTTTTCAACATTTTTCAGATGATTTTCGGCATTATCACCAAATTTAAAGTTGTTAACCACGCTGGCTTTCCCAACATTTTCGACTTTGCCAACTTTGTCAAGCAACCCTGCCTCTTTTAATATTTTCTCTTCTTTTTCAGTTAATTCTACACCTTTTAAAAGTTTGTTCCCACCCTTTAACTCTTTTGCTATATTTTCTAACTTCTTAGTAGGAAGGACTGATGAATCCATTGCTATAAAACGGATTCCCCCTTGTCCTTGCTACTGATAAGTAGCCTTATGTTAACTAGGGGTGTATAGCCTATTCACCTTTTGATGTTACTTAATCTATGTTAAAAATATTCTCTTTACTCTCAGAATCTAGCAAATGTCATAACATATAATTTTCACGTTTTGTCAGCGAGACCCCTTAATCTGCAATATAGC
>NZ_AYMH01000127.1:0-1014 GCF_000633475.1 Bacillus sp. H1a
ATCGTAATTCCGTCAAGCAAGCAATGCGGGATATATTGAAATTTGGAATCCCGGGGATACTTGCTAAAACTTCCGAGGATGGAAAAACGTGGAGTTATGCGGCCGGGGTAGCGGATCTGAGAACCAAGAAACCAATGGAAACAGATTTTCGCTTTCGCATCGGCAGCGTGACGAAGACGTTCACCGCAACGGTTGTACTTCAATTAGCTGGAGAGAACCGCCTGAATCTAGACGACTCCATCGAAAAATGGTTGCCTGGTGTCATTCAAGGAAACGGATATGATGGTAACCAGATTACTATCCGGCAGATATTGAACCATACAAGTGGTATCGCTGAATACTTAAAGTCAAAAGACGCTGATATGATGAATACAAAAAAAACATATACCGCTGAAGAACTAGTGAAGATTGGGCTTTCTCTGCCCCCAGACTTTGCCCCAGGAAAGGGCTGGTCTTATTCAGACACAGGATACGTATTACTGGGTATGCTAATTGAAAAAGTAACCGGAAACAGCTATGCGGAAGAGATTGAAAATCGGATTGTTGAACCACTTGAATTGTCGAATACATTCCTACCTGGCAATTCAAGCGTTATTCCAGGCACCAAGCATGCCCATGGATATGTCCAACCAGACGGAGTAAGTGAGCTAAAAGACGTTACTTATTATAACCCAAGTATAGCTAGCTCGGCTGGAGATATGATTTCTACTGCCGACGACTTAAACAAATTCTTCTCTTACTTACTCGGTGGTAAATTACTGAAGGAACAGCAACTAAAACAAATGCTTACTACAGTTCCTACAGGAAGTGCTGAAATCAGCGGATATGGTCTTGGAATCTATGAAACTAAGCTTCCAAACGGTGTCTCGATATGGGGACACACAGGTAGCATTCCAGGGTTTATTACTCTTGTTGGGGGTACACTTGGAGGCAAGCATACGTTGGCCGTCAATTTGAACAGTATGGGGAAAGCTAACTTTAAAAATATTTTACTTGCTGAATTTAGCAAGTAGG
>NZ_AYMH01000128.1:0-979 GCF_000633475.1 Bacillus sp. H1a
GGGGATACTTGCTAAAACTTCCGAGGGCGGAAAAACGTGGAGTTATGCCGCTGGGATAGCGGATCTGAGAACCAAGAAACCAATGAAAACAGATTTTCGCTTTCGCATTGGCAGCGTGACGAAGACGTTCACCGCAACGGTTGTACTTCAATTAGCTGGAGAGAACCGCTTGAATCTAGACGACTCCATCGAAAAATGGTTGCCTGGTGTCATTCAAGGAAACGGATATGATGATAAACAGATTACTATCCGGCAGATATTGAACCATACAAGTGGGATCGCTGAATACTCAAGGTCAAAAGACTTTAATCTTATGGATACAAAAAAATCGTATACGGCTGAAGAATTAGTAAAGATGGGGATTTCTCTGCCCCCAGACTTTGCCCCAGGAAAGGGCTGGTCTTATGCAAATACAGGATACGTATTACTGGGTATCCTTATTGAAAAAGTAACCGGAAACAGCTATGCGGAAGAGATTGAAAATCGGATTGTTGAACCACTTGAATTGTCGAATACATTCCTACCTGGTAATTCAACCGTTATTCCAGGCACCAAGCATGCCCGTGGATATGTCCAACCAGACGGAGCAAGTGAGCTAAAAGACGTTACTTATTATAACCCAAGTATGGGTAGATCGGCTGGAGATATGATTTCTACTGCTGACGACTTAAACAAATTCTTCTCTTACTTACTCGGTGGTAAATTACTGAAGGAACAGCAACTAAAACAAATGCTTACTACAGTCCCTACAGGAACAGCTGAACTTGGCGAATACGGTCTTGGAATTTTCGAAACTAAGCTTCCAAACGGTGTCTCGATATGGGGACACGGAGGCAGTATTCCAGGGTTTCTTACTTTTGCTGGAGGTACACTTGGAGGCAAGCATACGTTGGCCGTCAATTTGAACAGCATGGGTAAAGCTAACGGTCCTGACCCTTTTAAAAATATTTTACTTGCCGAATTTAGCAAGTAGGTAAAA
>NZ_AYMH01000129.1:0-3357 GCF_000633475.1 Bacillus sp. H1a
ATCGTAATTCCGTCAAGCAAGTAATGCGGGATACATTGCAACTTGGATTCCCGGGGATACTTGCTAAAGCTTCCGAGGGTGGAAAAACGTGGAGTTATGCCGCTGGGGTAGCGGATCTGAGCAGCAAGAAACCAATGAAAACAGATTTTCGCTTTCGCATTGGCAGCGTGACGAAGACGTTCACTGCAACAGTTGTACTTCAATTAGCCGGAGAGAACCGCTTGAATCTAGACGACTCTATTGAAAAATGGTTGCCTGGTGTCATTCAAGGAAACGGATATAATGATAAACAGATTACTATCCGGCAATTATTGAACCACACAAGTGGTATCGCTGAATACACAAGGTCAAAAGACTTTAATCTTATGGATACTAAAAAATCGTATACGGCTGAAGAACTAGTAAAGATGGGGATTTCTCTTCCACCAGACTTTGCTCCAGGAAAGATCTGGTCTTATTCAAATACAGGATACGTATTACTAGGGATCCTTATTGAAAAAGTAACAGGGAACAGCTATGCGGAAGAGATTGAAAATCGGATTATTGAACCGCTTGAATTGTCGAATACATTCTTACCTGGCAATTCAAGCGTAATTCCAGGAACCAAGCATGCCCGTGGATATATCCAACTAGACGGAGCAAGTGAGCCAAAAGATGTTACTTATTATAACCCAAGTATGGGGAGCTCGGCTGGAGATATGATTTCTACTGCTGATGATTTAAACAAATTCTTCTCTTACTTACTTGGGGGTAAATTACTGAAAGAACAGCAACTAAAACAAATGCTTACTACTGTTCCTACAGGAGGAGCAAAAATCGATGGATATGGTCTTGGAATCTATGAAACTAAACTTCCAAACGGTGTCTCGATATGGGGACACACAGGTGGCATTCCAGGGTTTTGTACTTTTGTTGGAGGTACACTTGGAGGCAAGCATACGTTAGCCGTCAATTTGAACAGCATGGGTAAAGCTAACAGTCCTGACCCTTTTAAAAATATTTTACTTGCTGAATTTAGCAAGTAGGCAAAAGGGGAGAAAGGGAAAATTTGTAATAGTTTTTTATAGTTAAAAATATACTTTTCTAGTTCAAAAGCTCCAACTTATTTTCAAAAAAAATTTGGGGCTTTTTTGTTTTGGTGGCGTTTATTCTTCTTAAGTTGATGGATATGGGGTACCGTCACATTGCTATCAACTTAAGAAGTTAAATGTTCCCCAAAACGAAAAGATGGACTGCTCGACTTTTTTCTTCTTTTGTAATCCATCCCTGTTCAAAAAAAAGATTGGCTATTTCAGATCCCAACCAGAAATATGGGAACATCTTTCACTCCAGCCATTAGCTTATGCTTAAAAGCAGGTTGAAAACCTTTGTTTTTAGTGAATATATATTACATTTTCAATGAAAATAAACAACATCTATTTCTTATAAAAATTTTGTTTTATTAAGGAAATAAAATATACTAGACTATAAATCAATTTATAGAATGAGGTATAAAACATTGAATAAACGACATATTTTTATAGGTGCTGCAATGAGCAGTATTTTATTATTATCTGCATGTGGTAATTCAGATAATCTTGTTACATCGAAATCAGGAAATTTGACACAAGAAGAATTTAATAAAAAGTTAAAAGAGACAGCAGGAAAACCTGTTTTACAACAAGTAATGTTAGACAAGATTTTACTAGATAAATATAAAGTTTCAGATGATGAAGCAAAGAAAAAAGTTGAAGAATTAAAAAAACAAATGGGCGATAATTTTAAAGCCTATTTAACACAAGCTGGTGCTAAAGATGAAGATGATCTTAAAACGAAAATAAAAACGCAAATAGCCTTTGAAAAAGCTGTTAAAGCTTCAGTTACGGAAAAAGAAATGAAAGATTACTATAAACCAAAATTAAAGGCAAGTCATATTTTAGTAAAAGATGAAAAAACGGCGAAAGAAATAAAAGAAAAATTAAATAATGGAGAAGATTTTGCAGCATTAGCAAAACAATATTCAGAAGATCCTGGTTCAAAAGAAAAAGGTGGGGAATTACCTGAGTTTGGTCCAGGTGAAATGGATTCTAAATTTGAAGAAGCTGCTTATAAATTAGAAGCTGGACAAGTAAGTGATCCAATAAAATCTTCTTATGGTTACCATATTATTAAATTAACAGAGAAAAAAGAGTTAAAACCTTTTGATCAAGAAAAAGATAATATTCGTAAGGAATTGGAACAGAAGCGTTCACAAGATCAACAATGGCAACAACAATTCTTTAAAGATTTATTCAAGGAAGCAGATATAAAAATAACAGATAAAGATTTAAAAGATACTTTTAAAGAATTTGAAAAATAAAGCTATGTACAAAAAAAATAACCCCTAGGGGTTATTTTTTTTGTACATAGCTCTAAACTAATGAAATAAAATCTACTTACTTGCCTTAAAAATAAGTAGGAGTGTTTATTTCATTTTTATTATAACATCTTATATCTTAATTATGTATTTGTATAAAAATTAGCTATATCATTGTCATATTTATGTTGAATAAGGGGTCTCTCCACATCGCTATCAAGCTAATATTTTATAGTACCCCCAGAACGAAATTTTGTATTAGCTTGTAACAAAAAAGCTTATTTTTTTTGTTTTGGGGTATTTGCTTTTCTTAGCTTGATGGTGACGTGGTGATCCCTAAAAACAAGGACAATAAAAATACCGTCTAACGACGGTCTCATGAAGTAAAGCCCCCCTTTAGTTGAACAAAAGAAGGTAAGTTTCTCATGATTTCTCACTTCTTAAAGTTTTTTTGTTTGACAAAGATAAAGTGGTCTTCAGGCTTCCAAACGTGCAGATGGTCAGCAATGTATCCGCGTAGCCACAACACGCCATTAATTCGTCTAAGATAAAAGCCTTTCGGAAAATCATCGTCTTTAGTTAATATTTCCGATGCTATTATGATGGAGTCAGATGGAGCTTGATGTTGTTGTGAGGCATTCCCCAAATAACCTTCAGGCTGCACCTTGTATTAGAAGTCGTAAATTTATCATCAGCTAACAGTCTTTCTCCATACTCATTCATCAAAATGGAGTATTGTTGCAATTTTTGAATAAGCTGCGATTTCGTAAGTCCGCCAACCTCTACTGTTCTAGTAATAATTGGACAATCAGGGTATATTCGCATTTGTAGTCACTCCTAAAAAATTGGGTATAAGAATTTAAAATTAATACATTCTACAATTTTCCATATATCCCCTTGTTGGAGTACAGACCCATAGCTATCAAGCTAAGATTCTTAATTACCCTCATAATGAAAATTTTATATCTTTGCAAATTGTATTTCTCTACACCTGAAGGACAAGTTTTATTATCATTATGACA
>NZ_AYMH01000130.1:0-249 GCF_000633475.1 Bacillus sp. H1a
GCCCATGGCACTTACGTTTTCGTTTCATTCCGCCTGCGTCTATAGCTAATTGATTAAGTGTAGCGGGAGACATATAGCGATATAACTCTTCGGCAAATAAAGACAACTCTTGTTTTTGATGGATATTCATAAAAAGCACGTCACCCTTTCTCATTAACATAAGAGAATAGTAACGTGCTTTTAACTTCAAGAATAGTCTAAATCCTTAAGTTGATGGATGTGGGGTAGCACCACATCGCTATCAAGCTA
>NZ_AYMH01000131.1:0-240 GCF_000633475.1 Bacillus sp. H1a
TCTCTATGGTGTACTAGGACTCTATTGGGACTGGAAAGTTCGTCCTCTCGAAAGCTCAGGAAGATATTGATAAAAGTGTCTGCCATCTGATAGGTCTCATAACCCTTTTGATGAAGTTTATGGGGTGAGCTGCTTGAGGGAAAACTTCACGAGCAGTTCTTATGGGGAGGGGCTGGAGACGGGTCATAACTGATACCGCGCCAGTTCTTTACCCGACAACTGTTATTTAAAACGTGGAAG
>NZ_AYMH01000132.1:0-11342 GCF_000633475.1 Bacillus sp. H1a
ATAGCCTCTTTTTTTATTACATATAACCATTGTCAGTTTTTGTTGGTAAATCGATATATGTTAAAAATCGCTGATATATTTTGAGTTGTGGTCGATATATTCAAAAGATCGCCGATAAAAATTTCATTTACTAACGTACGGCACGCATTACAAAATTGAAAAATCATCTGTTGGAGCCAAAAGTCTTTAATTCTTATCCTCTTTCTCTTTCACAGCAGACAATACAGTTTGTTTTACCCATGCTTTTCGATTCCTATGTTGTATAGCCCATTGGTATAAACCTTGCACACCTAAAATAAGTGAAATGACTATGCCGCTAAACGCGATTAGAAGAGCAAAATATTCTAGGGGTGAAGATATATGATTTGAATCAGTGTTTTTTAAAAGGTCAATCATAGTAAACCCTAGCATTTGGCCCACTACAGAATAGAGAGTTAAAATTAATAATAAAAGGCTATCTTTTTTAGAGGCAACATTTTCTTGATATTTAAACAAACTATCAAGATTTTGTTTCGCATTTGTGAACAGTATTTCAATATTGAAAAGCTTTCTTAAACGAAAGAAAATATCTTCACTTTGTGACTGAGATACTAATTCTAAAGAAAAATAATTAGCTGTAAACGAATTGATAGAATAAATTAACTTCTCTATCTCATTTGTATCCTGTTCAATATTTAGTTCAGCATAAGCGTTTGCCATTTTTAATAATACAATTTTATGAAATAAGTTTAATAATAAAGCGTAATAAAACTCCCCATACATTTGGCTAGCAAGTTTAGCTATTTTATTATCATCTTCGTTCGTAATACATGTGAAAATATGTTCTTCCATTATGAAATAACGATTAGGAGCCCACCTTTGATAGGCGTGCTGTTTTAAGTAATCATTAATATAAGGGAGATTGTTCGCACTAACATATGGTTTACCATCACTTGTTAATCCAGAAAGACTGGAAGTACGATAAACATCAATAACGTTAAGTTCCATATTTTCTTTTAGCGATAACAAAGTTTGCACGTACATTCTTTGGTCTTCAAAGAAAGGAAAAGTTTGAAAGTAAGAACTTCTTAATCTTTTCTTTTCAAAAAAATCTGTTAAGCCGTTAAATAAATAACCGAAAATGAATTTTTCAACTTGGGAATATTTTTTCCCATCGCATGTTATGCAAATATTTTCGTCCGTTTCATCTCTCGTTTCAAGTACACGGAATCGTGTAGCGAATTCTATTGCGTCTGATAGTGTCATATTTGGAGAGGTGTTAACTTCAGTTCGAATTGTTAGGAACCCAAGTTCATAAGGGCATAGTGTTACATCGATTGAGTGCACTGTGAACGGGACAGAGATTAGATTTGTTGTTAAATGTCCGTTTAAATTGAGATCTTTAGAATAGCGCTGTAATCCTTTTTGATGCTCAGAGCGAGGAAAGAGAATTTTATTTGTAAATGAAAGATAGTATGCTTCCATATTTTGATGTGAAACATGAAACTCCCCGTAATATGTATTTTCATCTTCGAGATGATCGAGTCGAAAGGGCCGGAAATCATTTTTTTGTAAGAAAGGGAACATATTTTGTTCATATCCACTTTTGAACGAAAATGGGAAAATAAATTGAAAAATCGCTGTTGATACATATTTTTCTTCGATTGTTTGTATTGCCTCCATTTACATAGTTTCCTTTCAATATAAGCTATAGAAACAACATGCCCAAATCTGCTTAAAAATAACCACTGTTTTTCACTCGGTTAAGAATGAAAATTCAGCTTATTCATTAGGGGACATGTACAATATTATGTATACTAAAAGTAGTAATATCATGTTTTAAAAAGGGGGATGTAATATGCGCATTTTAGTATTAGGAGCTGGAGGCGTTGGTGGATTTTTTGGTGGACGACTAGTAGAAAAGGGAGAAGATGTTACTTTTCTCGTTCGTAGTAGACGGAAACAACAATTAGAGAAAAAAGGTCTTGTTATCCGAAGCGTTAACGGAGATTTTTCATTTCAACCGAAATTAATAACGAAAGAAGATATCACTGCTCCATTTGATGTGATTTTATTTTCAACAAAAGCATATCACCTAAAAGAGGCAATAGTAGATTTGAAATCATTTGTAGGTGAGAATACAGTCATAATCCCATTATTGAATGGTATGGCTCATTTATCACTATTACAAAAAGAGTTTAGTGAGGAAAAGGTGATTGGTGGTTTATGCTTTATTGAAACGACATTAAATAGCGAAGGGGATGTCGTACAAACTAGTGCTGCCAATAGACTTGTATTTGGGGAAATTAAGCCTCAAGATGTAGAGAGAATGCAACGTATTTCTAAAGTATTTGCGGGTACGAAAGCTAGTTTTGTATTAAGTGAAAATATTTTGCAGGACATGTGGCATAAATATTTATTTATCACCGTAATGTCAGGAGTGACAACATTAATGCGTGCGCCAATAGGGCCGATTCGTGAAAGTGAAGGTGGACGTGAATTTATCCGAAATGTATTTGAGGAATCTATGCAAATTATGAGGGCATTTGGAGCTCCAGTTAAGGATAATATTGTTGAGGAACATATGAAAACAATTGATAAAATTTCTTATGATATGAAGTCCTCTATGCAGCGTGATATGGAAAAAGGTTCGTTCATTGAAGGGGCGCATTTGCAAGGATATTTGTTGGAACTAGCAAAGCAATTGCATATAGATACTCCATTATTGGAAATAGTATATCAAAACTTAAAAGTATATCAAGAAATGTTTTTAAATAAAGAATTGGTATAGTTTATTTGTAGTAGTGAAATGAAAGAAGTATAGAAAAAACATTATTGTTTTTTCTATACTTCTTTCTGTTTTTTAGTGAAGGTAGAAAATGTATGATCGTTCAATGGGGATTTTGAATAATTTAGTGCACGTATAAAAACAGCATTTGATGAAATTGGATGTTTGCTTTTAATACATAGATAAATAAGTGAGTTCTAAAAATGGTGAGTATTGAAATATAAATGTGATGGAAAGGAGAGGGGAGCATGACTATAATTACTTTTTTAGGTTTGTTTTGGGGCTGGATTATATTAATTGTATCCGGAATTCTTTTTATACGGCCATCCGTGTTACGCGAATTGAAAAGGCTAGTTGTGGAAGATAGAGGTTCTGGAATTATGTATGGATTTTTATCAATTTTCTTAGGCGTAAGCACAGTTATTTTGCATAATGTATGGGAGTTCAATTGGCAAGGCTTTGTAACACTTATAGGGTGGCTATCACTCTTAAAAGGGATTTACATTATTTCATATCCTGAACCATCAAAAAAGACAAATTTTGAAGTGCGTGTACTATCTACTCGTATAGTACTTGCAGTTATTTCTGCTTTAGCTATTTGGATGCTTGTTGTAATTTATACGCAATAAATTTATCGGTGTTTAAGAATAAAAAAGTCTGTTTTAAGTTACATTATGTAAAAACAGACTTTTTTAATGTTGTAACTTAGTTCAAATCAATTATCGATTCCTTTTATTTTCTTGTGTAATATCCCGTTCTTTTTCCATATTACCGTATAGATGGTTGATTTCTTTTCTAACTTCATCTAAAAAATAATCTGATAAGATTGGTTTCTTTTTCTTTGACATATGAGCCTCCTAAATGGTTGTAATATTATTAATTATGATTATTTATTCTGGAATCATACATAATCATCATAATTTTTTTAGCTTTTTAAAATTTGAGTTATTTTATGAAAATTTTTATTTACTTTTTAAAAATAAAGGAGTATTATAATCCACAGTTTCAATTTTCTAAATCGCTGAAACTGCATGGTGCGGGGGACCCGTTTAAATGGATTAGTACATAATTCAATGGGGTGAATCCTTGAAAAAGGTAGGGCTACTCATAGGCCCGAATCCGACAGCTAACCTCGTAAGCGTTATATTGAGAAGGAAGGTGGAGCTTGTGCGACAAAAAAATTAATGTCTACAAGTCTATTCGTTATGGCTTGTAGACATTTTTATTTTCTGAAGAGATAGTTTATTGGTTGTGACTAGCAGAATGGTTCGTACAAAATTATTGGAGAGTGGACAGCAGTGGTTTCAGCTATCAAAAAATTTTTAATTGGAAGACCGTTAAAATCAACCGAGTTAGGAGAACAAAAGCTTAATAAAACGAAGGCGTTAGCGATTTTATCTTCTGACGCATTGTCATCGGTTGCTTATGGTCCAGAGCAAATTTTAATTGCATTAGCAGGTCTTGGAGCAGTAGCTTATTGGTATTCTATTCCAATAGCTGTTGGGGTATTAGTATTATTGACAGCTCTTATTTTATCTTATCGACAAATTATTTTTTCTTACCCTCATGGCGGGGGGGCATATGTTGTATCAAAAGAAAATTTAGGGATGAATCCAGGCTTAATAGCAGGAGGATCTTTATTAGTTGATTACATTTTAACTGTTGCAGTAAGTGTGTCTGCAGGTACAGATGCGCTCACATCTGCTTTTCCTAGCTTACATGCACATAATGTAATCATTGCGATTATATTTGTCATATTGATTACTATTTTAAATTTAAGAGGGGTAACTGAATCAGCTTCGATTTTAGCATATCCTGTTTATTTATTTGTTTTAGCATTATTTATACTAATTGGTGTAGGAATATATAATATTTTAACTGGTCAAGTTTCACCGACTTTACATTCGCCAATTGGAACACCCGTTGCAGGAATTAGTTTGTTTTTACTGTTAAGAGCGTTTGCATCAGGAAGTTCTGCTTTAACAGGTGTTGAAGCAATCTCTAATGCAATCCCAAATTTTAAAGATCCTTCTCCTAACAATGCGGCAAAAACATTGCTTGCGATGGGTGCTTTACTTGCCGTTTTATTTTCGGGAATTGTCTTTTTAGCTTACTATTATGGCATTAATCCAAGTAAACAAGTAACGGTTGTTTCACAAATCGCTGAACAAACATTTGGACGTAATTTCATGTACTATTTCATACAAGGTACAACAGCTTTAATATTAATTCTTGCTGCTAATACAGGATATTCTGCCTTTCCATTATTGGCGGTTAATCTTGCGAAAGATAAGTTCATCCCGAGAATGTTTACAATTAGAGGAGACCGTCTAGGGTATTCAAACGGTATTATTATACTTGGGATTGCTTCGATTATTTTAATTGTAGCTTTCCAAGGGAAAACAGAACACTTGATTCCGCTATATGCGGTAGGGGTATTTATTCCATTTACACTTTCTCAAACTGGAATGGTACTAAAATGGCTTCGTGAAAAACCTGAGGGATGGATGTTACGATTAACGATTAATTTAACTGGTGCAGTTATTAGTTTTATCGTTATGAGTATGTTCTTTTTAACTAAATTCGCGCAAGTTTGGTCAATACTTATTTTCTTACCTTTCATTATCTTCTTGTTTCATCGAATTAAGAAGCATTATGATGCAGTGGGTGATCAATTAAGTTTAAAAACTTGTGAGCGAATTGTTCCGATTGAGGGGAATGTAATTGTCGTTCCTGTAGCTGGCATGACTCATGTAGTAGAAAATTCATTGAATTATGCTAAGGCTCTTTCTGCAGATCAAGTTATCGCTGTATATGTTGCTTTTGACAGAGAAGAGGAAAAGAAATTTGAAGAGAAATGGAAGAAGTGGCAACCTGAAGTAAGGCTTGTTACATTACATTCTCATTATAGAAGTATTATTCAACCGTTAACAAAGTTTATTGATACGGTGCAATATAAGGCGAGTGAATCAAATTACCGAGTTACGGTCGTTATACCACAGTTTATTCCGAAAAAAGGTTGGCATAACATTCTTCATAATCAGTCTAGTTTACTCATTCGTGCGTTTCTACTGTATCGAAGAAATGTTGTTATTACGACAGTGCCATATCATTTGAAAAAATAAGAAAAATAAATGTTAGAGATAGCTTCACTTTTGTGAAGCTATCTTTTTGTATGTTCTATGCATAATTGCATATCGGCCTAAAAGATATACTAATATAATTTTATTGTTTGTGGGTTAGTCACGTTTTCTAGTGTGAGTTATGGATATTTCAATTGAGTTAGTCTCTCGGATTTTATTTTGAAATAAGGACATGAGACCTTGAAAATAAAGGGAATAAAAATACTTCTTTACGGTGGATAAATAGCTGTGTTTAAATGACCTTACAGTACAAAATTTGAATGAAAACAAAATGAAATTTCATACTTACGTAGGTTTATTAGTTTAAAACGAATAATATTTTCATGTAATATATTCACTATGTGCATGTGAAGATTGAAAGTTTATACAAGACTATTCATACTAAGCACATATGATAAGTTATGAAATGTTCTATAACATTAAGTGAGTACTGTAAATCGAGAGAGGTGGTTAGTACATGAATCACGATGAGAACGTTCTTTATTTTTAACCATCTCAATATATGAAAGAAAATAGAATAATACAATGCGATATTAATAGTTGCTAATACATAGGAGGAGTTAAAGTGAAAAAAACTTTAATTACAGGGTTATTGGTTACAGCAGTATCTACGAGTTGCTTCATTCCTGTAAGCGCTTACGCTAAGGAGGGGCAATCAGAAGTGAAAGTACTAAATGTGCAAAATGTAATTGCTCCAAATACATTATCAAATTCAATTAGAATGTTAGGATCGCAATCACCGCTTATACAAGCATACGGATTAATTATTTTGCAACAACCAGACATTAAGGTAAACGCTATGAGTAGTTTGACGAATCATCAAAAATTTGCAAAGGCGAATGTACGCGAGTGGATTGACGAATATAATCCGAAGTTAATCGACTTAAATCAAGAGATGATGAGATATAGTACTAGATTCAATAGCTATTATAGTAAGCTATATGAACTAGCAGGAAAAGTAAATGAAGATGAACAAGCAAAAGCAGATTTCACAAGCGCATATGGAAAATTACAAGTGCAAGTACAAACGATTCAGGAGAGTATGGAGCAAGATTTGTTAGAACTAAATCGATTTAAAACGGTATTAGATAAAGATAGTAGCAATTTATCGATTAAAGCTGATGAAGCAATAAAAACACTACAAGGATCAAATGGAGATATTGTGAAATTAAGAGAAGATATAAAAAGAATTCAAGGGGAAATTCAAGCTGAACTAACTACTATTTTGAATAGACCACAAGAAATTATTAAAGGTTCTATTAATATCGGTAAACAAGTATTTACAATCACAAATCAAACTGCACAAACGAAAACAATTGATTTTGTTTCTATCGGTACTTTAAGTAATGAAATTGTAAATGCTGCAGATAGTCAAACGAGGGAAGCAGCTCTTCGTATTCAGCAAAAGCAAAAAGAGCTACTACCACTTATTCAAAAGTTATCACAAACTGAATCAGAGGCGACTCAGATTACATTCGTTGAAGATCAAGTAAGTAGTTTTACAGAACTAATTGATCGCCAAATCTTAACTTTAGAAACGTTATTAACGGATTGGAAAGTTTTAAATAATAATATGATCCAAATTCACACAAATATTGAAGAAGGCACGTATACAGACAGTAGTTTACTTCAAAAACATTTCAATCAACTCAAAAAAATAAGTGATGAAATGAATAAGCAAACAAATCAATTTGAAGATTACGTTACAAACGTTGAAGTACATTAAAAAGAAAAATAATTAACGATATAGGGAGAGAAGAAAAATGACAAAAAAACCTTATAAAGTAATGGCTCTATCAGCACTTATGGCAGTATTTGCAGCAGGGAATATTATGCCGGCCCATACTTATGCAGCTGAAAGTACAGTGAAACAAGCTCCAGTTCATGCGGTAGCAAAAGCTTATAATGACTATGAAGAATACTCATTAGGGCCAGAAGGCCTGAAAGATGCAATGGAAAGAACAGGTTCAAACGCTTTAGTAATGGATCTGTACGCTTTAACGATTATTAAACAAGGCAATGTTAGTTTTGGAAATGTATCGTCAGTTGATGCAGCTTTAAAAGGAAAAGTGATTCAGCACCAAGATACAGCTAGAGGAAATGCGAAGCAATGGTTAGATGTATTAAAGCCACAGCTTATTTCAACGAATCAAAATATTATTAATTACAACACGAAATTCCAAAACTATTATGATACTTTAGTTGCTGCGGTTGATGCAAAGGATAAAGCAACTCTTACGAAAGGTCTAACTAGATTATCAAGTAGTATTACTGAAAATAAAGCGCAAGTAGATAAGTTAGTAGAAGACTTGAAGAAATTCCGAAATAAAATGACTACAGATACTCAAAATTTCAAGGGAGATGCAAATCAAATTACATCTATCTTAGCTAGTCAAGATGCTGGAATTCCGCTTCTGCAAAATCAAATTACAACGTATAATGAAGCAATTAGTAAATATAATGCAATTATTATCGGTTCATCTGTTGCAACAGCTTTAGGCCCAATTGCAATTATCGGTGGTGCGGTTGTAATTGCTACGGGAGCGGGAACTCCGCTAGGAATCGCATTAATTGCAGGTGGAACAGCAGCTGTAGGTGGTGGAACAGCTGGAATTGTACTAGCTAAAAAAGAACTTGATAATGCACAAGCTGAAATTCAAAAAATAACAGGGCAAGTTACAACTGCTCAATTAGAAGTAGCAGGATTAACAAACATTAAAACACAAACTGAGTATTTAACAAATACAATTGATACTGCAATTACAGCGTTGCAAAACATTTCAAATCAATGGTATACAATGGGATCAAAATACAATTCTTTACTTCAAAATGTAGATTCTATTAGTCCAAACGACCTTGTTTTCATTAAAGAAGATTTGAATATAGCTAAAGATAGCTGGAAAAACATTAAAGACTATGCGGAAAAGATTTATGCTGAGGATATTAAAGTAGTGGATACGAAAAAAGCATAATAGCAACTAAACCGTTACAGCATTACGTAAAGATAAATGATTTTTAAATAATGGAGAGCTCCTGTTCAGTAGTGAGCAGGAGCTTTTTTACCTCTAACGTTTCATATCCTCATAAAAAGAATAGGTGATAAGTATGCGTAATAATTTCTATAAAAAATGTCTTTTAACGATAATGATTGCTGGAGTCGCAACAAGTAATGCGGTTCCTTTACATCCTCTTGCAGCAGAACAAAACGTAAAGACACTACAAGAAAATGCGGAAAATTATTCTCTCGGTCCAGCAGGATTCCAAGATGTAATGGCGCAAACAACATCAAGCATATTTGCAATGGATTCATATGCAAAATTAATTCAAAATGAACAAGAGACTGATTTGAGTAAAATAAGTTCAATTAATGGCGAGTTAAGGGGGAATATGATTCAGCATCAAAAAGATGCAAAAATTAACGCGGCATATTGGCTAAATGAAATGAAACCTCAAATTATGAAAACAGATCAAAATATTATTGATTTTAATAATACGTTTCAGACGTACTATAATCGTTTATTATCAGCGATTGATCAAAAAGATAGTGTGAAGCTAAAAGCAGATTTAGAAAAGTTGTATGCGGACATTTTAAAGAATCAAAATGAGGTAGACGTATTATTAGGGAATTTAAAAGCTTATCGCGATAGAATGACGAAGGATACAAATAGCTTTAAAGAAGACTCGAATCAATTGACAGCGATTTTAGCAAGTACGAATGCTGGAATTCCAGCTTTAGAGCAACAAATCAATACATATAACGATTCAATCAAAAAGAGTAACGATATGGTGATTGCTGGTGGTGTACTTTGCGTAGCACTAATAACTTGTCTTGCGGGCGGACCGATGATTGCGATTGCGAAAAAAGATATTGCAAATGCAGAACGAGAAATAGCCAGTTTAAAGAATAGGATTTCTGGAGCGCAAGCAGAAGTGGCAATTTTGACAGATGTAAAAAATAAAACAACAAATATGACAGAAACAATTGATGCAGCAATTACAGCACTGCAAAACATATCAAATCAGTGGTATACGGTAGGTGCAAAATATAATAATTTACTACAAAACGTAAAAGGAATCAGCCCTGAAGAATTTACCTTTATAAAAGAAGATTTAAATACGGCGAAAGATAGCTGGACAGATGTAAAGAATTACACGGAGAAATTACATGAAGGCGTGACGAAGTAAAACTTTAATTAGTGAGTGTATTCCCAATTTTTTAGCCGACTTATTATACAGGTGCTATTATTGTCATTATTTGTCCGTAAGTCGATATATTTGAAAAATCGCTGATATAATTTCATTTACTTTAGTACGTCTATAAAAAGGGATGTCACCGAGTCAAAAATTTCGACTCAGGGACATCCCCTTATTTTTTATTATCCAATAGTCGAAATTTCTTGCATAAAGCTGTATAATGCTTGTAACGAAAGGGAAATACAGGAAAGGATATGTAATTAGTTACTATGGATAAAGATAAACAACAATTAAGTGTCGAAGTTGCAAGATTATATTATCAATCAGATTATAGTCAGCAAGAAATTGCTAATAAATTAAATATTTCAAGACCTACGATTTCTAGACTATTAAAGTATGCAAAAGAAAAAGGGTTTGTTCAAATTAGTATAGCTGATCCATTTGCTGATTTAGATAACGTAGGGAATTTACTTAAAGAAAAGTATAATTTGTTAGAGGCTCATGTTGTATTTTCTCCTGTACCAGAATATGCAACGATTACGGAGTACATTAGTAAATATGCTGCTGAGTATATGGAAAAGACAGTTGAAAACGGTGATATCGTTGGTGTTAGCTGGGGAATGACGATGTATGAAATCGCTAGAAAAATCGTACCGCAACATGTAAAAGGGGTAGAGGTTGTTCAATTAAAAGGTGGCATTAGTCACTCGAGTGTAAATACATATGCGAATGAGACAATTGCTTTATTTGCAGATGCTTTTCAAACGACGCCAAGAAATCTACCACTTCCAGTTATATTTGATAATGCGGTGACAAAAGAATTAGTAGAGCAAGATAGACATATTCATCATATTATCGAAATGGGAAAACAAGCGAACATTGCAATTTTCACTGTCGGAACAGTGCGTGATGAAGCGTTATTATTCCGATTAGGATATTTAGATAAGGATGAAACGAGCTTACTGAAAAAACAAGCGGTCGGTGACATTTGTTCACGTTTCTTTGATGGAGACGGAAATATTAGTAGCGAAGAAATTAATCAGCGTACAATTGGAATTGAGTTAGAAGAATTAAAGTTAAAGAAACGTTCTATTTTAGTTGCAGGTGGTAATAGAAAAATAAAAGCAATTGATGGAGCGTTAAGTGGTGGGTATGCAAATGTGCTAATTATAGATCAGCATACGGCGAAAGAATTGTTACATTATCAAAAAGGTTAGAAATAAAAGGCTTTCTCAAAA
>NZ_AYMH01000133.1:0-3753 GCF_000633475.1 Bacillus sp. H1a
AAGTCTTACCTATCGCAACTATAAGAAAGCGAGGAATAACAATGGGACTAGGAAACCGTGGAATGGCATTTGAAATGCTTATTAATCTAGCGAATGAAATGTATCAAAGAGGTGGAGTGGCGCTTATAAACAAGCGTCCGACTCCCGTGAAAGTGTTAAAAAGTAAGAATGGCCGTGTGTTAAACGGATTCTATGAAGCTAAGAGTACAGTGGACTATGATGGTGTGTATAAGGGACAAGCTATAGCGTTTGAAGCAAAGTCTACAGAGAATACTGGACGATTTGATTTGAAGAACATCGCGCAGCATCAGTTGGATTACCTGGAGAAAGCAGAGAAGATGGGAGCGATTTGTTTCTTCCTTATTGGGTTTAGCAAGGACAATTCATTATGCGCAGTACCGCTATCAGTCATTCAATCTTATGTAAGGATGTCACAACAGCCAAAAGGTAAGAAGTCGATACCGAGGGCAGACTTTGATATTTATGGGTACTTAGTAGAACAGACGGAACGAGCGGCAGCTGATTACTTACAATACGTAGATGAAGCAGTAACTCCAGTTACGTTTGATGGCATGATTCAATTTGATCAGGAAGCAAATAACATTGAAGCAGCAAAAGAGAAGATGGCCAACAAGAAACGTAAATTATTAAAGGCTTAATGGATAACGGAACTATGCAGAGTGGATGGTGGGGGCTACTCGCTATGCATGTTTCCCTTATTCAACAAAGAGATAATAAAATTTTACGTACCTTATGTAATATTAAAAAAACAAATTCAGAAATAGGGGGATTACAGATGGAGCAATTAGCATTCTTTCCAGAAATAGGTGATAAGGAGTATAAGTTAATTCAAAAAGCAGTAGTAAAGGTGTTACGTGATTATAAGGCTCTAGCTGTACGTATGGAAAACCAAAGTGAGTGTGAAAGGGAAAGTATTCAGTTATTCCCCGAATTACGTGATACAAGGAAAATAAATGATTATAAGTACTTACAGATTAAGAGAGCATTAGACCACTCATTAGATCATGAACAAAGAGAAATTATTGAACGGAAGTATTTAAAAAGTGGGTTAATGAGTGACAAGGCAATAAAGGCTCAAATGATGCTTGAACATAAATGGTATTACTATCAGAAAAAGAATGCTATTTTATCTATCGCTACAGCGTTAAGAATCATTTAAAAACGCGGATAAAATGGGAACAAATACGGAAGAAAGTGAGGAATAAGTAAATGTGCGATTCAAATTATTATTATCTTACAAGCTCATTAAAGAGCTTTGGACAGCCCTTTGACAACTGCATACCGAAGAGGATTAGTACACCTATAAGTGAAACGTTCTGATGTGAGAATGTCACGGTAACGTATACCGCAAAAAGGGCGGGCTAGGCGGTAAGAATCCGCGTTAAGACGAAAAGACCACTGAATGATTAACAATGACATATTCCAGTGTGGCGGGCGTGAGATAACTTGCATTCGTCATGCTGTTTCTATTATGTTTAGTGATCAGCTCAGAGACCGCCATGTCCTCTGGGTTGATGGTGAACATAATAACCTTCTATTCTTTGTTAATGTCGTTTCTTGAAAATGGAAATGGGGTGGTTGTTCATGATTGAATAATTACGTGTTTCTAAAAAGAAAAAACAAGAATAAAGGGCTTTTTCATCAATTTGGACAGGGCATTACACTTTTAACGAATTACTCACATCTTTCGTTAGGCAAGGAGCTCCGCTCTTTGTTTGAGCCAATACAGCTGAACATTCACCTCAGTCTTGTGTATTGGTTCAAACAAGGCGTCGGAAGAAACATATACGTCTTGCATGTAAAGATTGATTCACTTTATATGTTGTGCAAAATGATTATCTACTGTCTGTCACGAGATGAAAGATAACAAAAATGGTGTTCGTATCACCGACTCTAAGGAGTATAAACGAGAAGATTCTTAGTCTTCTCCCAGTCACCGAACGTAAAGCGCGTAGCTAATAAGAGCTAAAAAATTATATGATGCGGTGGCTTGGAGAAGGTTGAGAGTAATCTTGACCTTGGAAGAGGAACTTTTGCCATTTGTTTTCTCTTTTTCTCCCATCCCCTTGAAAGCTTTCACTTTGGTGATGGCTTTTTTATTTATAGGATATTCTTCTATTCTGCCGAATAAATAGAGAGAAGGGAGGGGAAGAGATATGATGAAAAAATTAAAAATTAATTTTAGTATGAAAAACGGTCAAAACTTCCATGCATATATGGACGGGGATAAAGAAGAGGTATTTAACAGAATCAAAACAAATGAGTATTCTTTCATGGGTTTTGGAGACCATATGATCAATATGGAAGAGGTATTAGCAATCGAGTTTAGAGAAACAGAAATTGATAATGATGATGAGAATCAACAAATCATTATAGATTATACAGGTGAATTTTAAGATTAAACAAGAAAGAGCATCCATAACGGGTACTTTTTTCTTTGTTATATAGAAATTACACATTAAATTAGTGAACCTTCTAATAAGACAAGTATATGATGAATTCGTGGGACGAGTTATCATATGAGGTGAAACTTGGAGCGCCATACTTATTTGTTGAAGAGTACCTAATGGCGGGTACTCTTTTTATTTCACCTTTTGATAAGGAAAAGCATATATTAGAGTATGAGGTAGCCCCACTTCATATATTTGAGCACCTATCGATTATGGGTGCTCTTTTATTTTGTATAAAATTAACACTTGGATTAAAGGATATCTATATAAAATGGTAGAATCTAGTTATTTGGTTCACATTTTAATCCAAGGGGTACAAATTCGATGCGACGTGAAAAGGATTTGTTGAAACAATGGAAGGCGGATTTGCAAGCTGTTCAAGAAGAGAAGAGGCTGAAGAAGAAGGCTAAGAAAAAGAATAAAAAATATAGCATGCCTGGTAATACAGCTGACTTCATGAATGGAAAGGCTACTTATCGTAAAGAGCATGGGGTATGGAAGCAAAGAAATAAATAATGTAAGGATAAATGAGTTTGATTAAGTTTATAGCAATTATCGTAGGCGCTGCCGTGATCTTGGTGGCGTCTTGTTTGTTGTTAAGGAAAGATAACAAAACAAACGAACACAACGAACGAAAATAGAGAGGGTTAACAAAGAAAGCTTTTTATAGTTTATATCTACACACAACTATATGTATATTTTATATGTGTAAATTATAAATAGATGGCAGTAGTTATCTTTATGTAATAAGTTTATATTCTTTCTGGAGGGATGATAATTGAAAGATGAATTAGTACTGCAAAATCGTTTGAAAGTAGCAAGAGCTGAGAAAAAAATATCGCAGGGAGAATTAGCTGAAATGGTAGGAATATCTAGGCAAACAATTAGTTCTATTGAAACAGGACAATTTTGTCCAACTGCAAAGTTAGCATTAGTACTTTGTATAGCACTAGATAAAAAATTTGAAGAATTATTTTATTTTTGATTAATTGGTGTACTGGGGGGCAAAACAAATCCCTATCAATCTAGTTTTTTATTATTCATAAAGCAAAAAATACGCCATCCTTTCCTATGATTCTACAGAAAGAATAGCGTATTTTTTCATTTTAGGGGGATTTTATTTTGTTAGCTTGATAGCGATGTGGTGCTACCCCAAATAAAGCTCCTTCAATACTTTCCTTTTAATAGATGCGTTTAATACACCTAATTTTAAAAAGATTTTATATACCATGCATTCATAGTAGAGTGTTCAGAACCTGGTAGGGGTTCATTTAAAAGTATA
>NZ_AYMH01000134.1:0-2555 GCF_000633475.1 Bacillus sp. H1a
TCGTGCAACCTCATACAATATATGTCGTCAAGTACAAGACGCTAAAACATAAGGAGAACCAAACAATCTGTACGGTATGGTAACAGCATCTTAACCCATGAACCTATACGGTCTGTCCTGGGAGTGGTGATAGCAAATCGCAATCTTGCACGTCAGCGATACCTGAAATGGACTTCGCCTTTGGTAGCAAGAATCCCACTGACGTATGTCAGCTTGCCCCTTTAGGGGTGGAAGTGTCAAAAATGTACTATGAAAGACTTTTAGACAGATACATTCTAGGATACTACAAAATACATATATATTTTTATGCATTTATGCATTTTCTTCATTTTTTTAAACCAATAGGCATATTTTGTATAATATTTAAAGGGTTTTTGATGTTTCTATGAAAATAAATCAAATTTTCCTATATTGATTCCGTAAAAGGCTATCATACAAGATAAGAGATTTATTCTTTTGTTTTTCTTTTAAAATTTCAAATTGATTAATGAAAGATTCTGAACAATCATGTTCTTTTATGAAATGTTCTAATATTGAGTAAGCAGTGTGAAGAACTTCAGAATCGTGCTTAGCCTGATAATATTCTATATACTTCTTAAAATCCGGAGGAAGATATAAATAAGGAATATTAGACAATTGCCCCTTTGGCCCTTCAGAAATAGAAAATAAGAGTAAATCTTGCTCTTGTATATATTCCCTCTCTTGATCGCTATGATATTGATAGGAAAGTCTCGCTATGAATTTCGTATCATAGTCTGATTCCACTTGAGTAATTGTTACAAAATCATTTATTTTCAAAGACCCACCTTGGTATACAAACTTCTTAGCATTTTTTACATTTGGATTATTATAAGACAGTTCTTTTATAGATTGAATTTCAAATGTAGTATGACCATGTGCTTTATCATTTTTGTTAAGATAAGTACTACAAATAAGTACAAAATTATCATAAAAATCGGGTGCTGTAGAAATACAAGGTAAACATTGAATTTCTATAATTGAATACTCATAAGACGTATTGATGTTACTTGGAAAAATCATTTTATAATTCTCCTTTAAATTTATTGCTCATGCCATATAATCAATCTTCATGAAAAATAGAAAAGCCATTATCGAATTGATAAGGGCTTTTCACATACTTTTATATAGAATAAAAATCAGATGCCTATAGAAGTATAACATAAAATTCAAGTAAAACAATGTGCTTCTGTTGCAAAGTTTGAAAAAACATAAACAGGTTGGTAAATGCAGAACAATGTTTCGGAAGAAGTTAGTTCCAAATTTGATAGATGAGATTTCCATATTCATGAACCGGTTCTGGTGCGCTTATATATTTTAAAAAGAAAAGACACCCTAAGGTGCCTTCCTCCGACTTGATAACCACTTTAATTTTAATAACATTGGACTCCCATCCAAGTATTATTATACCATGTTAAGTTATTTTGTTCATTTATGCTGGTCGTCTGTAGGCTGTTTTGTAGTCCATGTAGCGATTAATAAGAAAATAATAGCAATAACTACACCTAAAAGTCCTTGTTTGAGCCACATGGATAAGGCGAAATTTGAAACAATAGCTAAAAAAATAAATATTACGGTATATTTATTGAATCTCATTACGAATAACCTCCCAATGGAACCATATTCAAGAAAATTTTACCATTTTCTTGTTTCGTAAAAAATAGTATTAAACAAAATTCAGATTCTTTATTTGCAATTAAAATCTATATTTTGTTGAAATTATTCTTTTAAAGGGGTGGGATCCCGAAAATGCGGATGCTATCCTAAGTAAAGCACTATAACCCAACTACTTTTTATAAAAGATTTTATGCAAAAAAAGAATAGCAGGGATTCTCCCTTATCCTGGCTACCGATAATGAGACGTTATGTTAACTTTACATGAATATCTTATTTATCCAAATTTGTACAAAAACGTCCTTGCTAATGGTACAATTAGGATAACGGAGGAATATTATGGGATATCTTAATCAACTTTATGTAATATTGCTTTTTATAATCGGCATGGCAATATTCTCATTCTTCAAGTCTGATTCACCAAAAACTAAGGATAAAAATCTAATATTCATAATGGGCAGTTTAGGGGTAAATCTATGCACAATTCCAGTGGCTTTTTTTATAGGTGTGATGGCAACAGACTCTCCATATAGTACTGAACTTGATTTTTGGGAAGGATTTCTCTTTATTCAGGCAATACCGCTCCTTATACTACTTGTAGCTTTGATATGGTGGTTTATCCGCAAGGGCAAAGAAAAAATCGACACATAGAATTTTAAAATGACTTCCGCTAACGATAATTATGTAAATAAGCTGTCCATATGGGCAGCTTATTATATTTTTTGCTTAGCGTATGTTTTCGTTAAAATGTTGGCGATACGACTCATATAAATAAATAAGATAAGAAAACTCCATCTACATATTGTTAAGAGATAATAAAGTTGTTTAATTTACAATAAAGTCCTTTGAAAATGTAGTGTTGTGCTATCTTAAGGGGAAGTTCATCTTGAATCGATAGATTCATACAAAAACGCCATCCTTTC
>NZ_AYMH01000135.1:0-2867 GCF_000633475.1 Bacillus sp. H1a
TGGTGAAGTAAGCGCCGCAGTGAAAGGATCAGCTGCAGCCGGAAAAATCGCAGAGGGTACAAAAGTCTTTCAGGCAGCCGCGAAAAATAGTAAAATAGTTGGTAAGTTGGAAGAAGTAACGGCATTAATGAATAAGTTGCCGGATAGTATGAAGAATGTTGTGGAGAAGATTAAAAATATTGAGATCCCGAATTTATTCCATGAACCAGCGCTAGCTGGCATTGGGAATGGAGGAGGGAGAAACGCACTTGGTGGAGAGTTATTTTCTGTTGTTAAGAGTGAAACTAAGGGTACGGGTAATGTTGGTAAGGGAGCTAGTGAGGCTGGGAAACATGTAGATGATGTGAAAATCCCTGAAAATATAAAGAAATGGAATTATCCACCTAGTGAAGAATTATATAAAAAATATGAGGATGTATATAAGAATCCAAAATACTATGACCAAGAAACAGGGGAAATTCATTGGCCGCCTAATGATGGATTTGTTTCGGGAACTCAAAAAGTGGAAACATTACATCCTGGAACGAAGTTGGATAGATATGGTAATCCTAAAGGTTCTTTTTTAGCTCCTGAAAGTGATTCGTTCCCAAGTAGAGCTTTGGCCCCGCATAGTGAACAAGCGCCTTATTATGTTTATGAGGTTATTGCTGATTTTGAAGTAACTTCAGGGAAAATTGCTCCTTGGTTTGATCAGCCAGGTGGAGGAACGCAAATTATTAAATATAAACCTAATGGTCGAACTTACTCTATAGAAGAATTAATAGAGCTTGAAATTATTAAACAAATAAAGCCATAAAGGAGTATAAAATATGGACTTAAGCGGTATATATAATTTAATTGAAACAGAATTTAAAGTGATTAAAAGGGAAAAAGATATTATTTGTGTTGCACCATTAGGTGGGGAAGATTATCCTGAAACTATTGTTAAGTTAACTTTTAATAAAGTAAATAATCATTATGAGATTTTTGAAGTTGTTAGAGGAAAAGAATACAAAGTAGATACATTTCCAGATAAATATAAATCAGCATTGGCTTTATATATTTTTTCGAAAAGTAAGTTAGAAGTAAGAAAGTATGATACAAATGTTCGAAATGAGATTAGGAGTACAACATCATTAAATAATATTCAAAAGATATTCAAAACGTTTTCAGATGAACAGTATTATTCTTTTTTCGAACTTAAGCCAGATAGAATAATTTTAGAAAAAAGCACAAATGATAGATATAATGTTTTATTTTTAGGAAAAAGAAACTCTAAGATTTATATAAATAAATCTAGAGAATTGAATAGTGCCGCGGTTGTTCTATACAATTTTTCTTTTAAACTAAGCCAATTTTATGATCTTATTAATATGATTGAAGTAAAGACGGATTTTGATTTTATAGAAACTCTAAAAGAATTATATCTTTTGGGTTGAAGAATGCAAATATATATCTTTGAAGGCTCTGTTGCAAAGTTTTACAAGAGATAGACATAGGTCAGCGTGTATAACTAAATATTATGTGGCTACTTGTAATGGTTGTAATTCATTGTACGTTGAAAGACGAAGTCTGTTTTAAGACTTCGTCTTAGTTTATATAAGGCATGAATGGTTTCGATTCCTTTTATCGTACGTGAAAGCCTGCAGATTTGGTAAAATGCCGCTTTACGTGTCTATGGTTCTGTTCTATCAGATTATTAAGATGTTTGATTGTGCAGTAAGTTGTATGTTTATAGAAGCCTTTTGCTTTTGATTTTTTGAACGCACAAAGTAAAGAGGGCGCCTTATCTGTTGTGAGAACCGTTGGTTCCCCAAACGTTTTCATCAATCTTTTCATAAAATAGGACAGTAAATGGTACTGGTGGAGCAAGTGGCGTTAAAACATTAGTTAAAACAGGGGAACACTTTACAAACGGAAGAAAAAATAGATTAAAGCCTGATATTAGGTATAAAACAGGAGAGTTTGACTATTTTTATGAAACCGATAGTCTTGGAAGAATTGAAAAAATTGAAACAGATAAGCTACAATTAACTGAAAGAGAGAAGAGATTATCACATAGTAAAAATACACCCGGTAAAGTAAAAGGACAAGACCATGCAGGGCATTTGATAGGTGATAGATTTGGAGGATCACCTAAAATTGATAATTTGGTTTCGCAATTATCTGATGTTAATTTGAAGGAATATAAGAAGATTGAAGAAGAATGGGCTAAAGCTTTGAAAGCAGACCCCCCTAAAGAAGTATCAGTTGATGTTGAAATAATTTATTCTGGAAATGATATGCGCCCCGATAAATTTATAGTTAATTACTTTATTGATGGTAAGCCAGGGTTTAAAGTTATTGAAAATTAATCTAAGGAGTGAAAATTAGGATGAAAGAATTTGAAGATAGATTTAGTGAGTTACAAGGCGATATGATATCTATATGTATGGAATACGTTGAAGATAGGGCGGATAAAGTGTATGTTTATGCTTCACGTGAAGAAGGAATTATTTCAGGCAGTTTCTTTTATTGTATTAATAATAAGTATGTAGAATGTCATAAAGTGAATGATGCATTGGAGGATGGAGACGAAAGATATGATGTGTCTCCAAAAAGAATGCTTATGGTATTGCGTATAATATGTGAAGACATCGAAAAAATTGAAGAATTATGTAAAGAATATGAAAGAGACATGCCAACAGAGATGAAGTTAATATATGATGTTAAAAGTGGCAAGTTCAAAGCTGAATACAAGTATGATTTAGTATATACAATTGATGATATTAAAACGGCGGATCATATTGCTGATGAGTGGTTTGAAGAAGTGAAAAATAATAACCTTTAAAAGGTTTACAGTAATAGTTATATCTAAGTTGAATGGTCAATTCATGGTGGTTGTACCA
>NZ_AYMH01000136.1:0-464 GCF_000633475.1 Bacillus sp. H1a
AACCTCTTGATTATTATACTTAAGATTTCCTATGCCAGTATCAATGTTAATAGCTTTTTTTGTTGTATCAGCTGAATTACTTGTTTTTGTTTCAGCGAAGGAAATAGAAGAATAATTAATAGTGCATAAGCCAATTGATAAACATGTTAGGAATTTTATTCCTTTAGTAATTTTCAAAAAATCAACCCCTTCTTTTTTTTCGTATTAAGGTATGATAATTATTTATAAATAATTGCTAAATAGTGAACTTACATAAATGCTTTTAAAAGTTCTTGAACTAATGGAAGTGCTCCACCTACAAATTTTAAAATTGTCATTGCGATTGTCATATTATTTCCTCCTCTTTTGTTGTTGCTAAGATGTGATTTATCTTTATGCTTTCATTATAGTAAGCGCTTACATTTTTATCAATACATTTCAATATGCAATATTACATATAACGTAAGCTGGTTTTATTGCTATAA
>NZ_AYMH01000137.1:0-4309 GCF_000633475.1 Bacillus sp. H1a
GTTGGTAAGTTGGAAGAAGTAGCGGCATTCATGAATAAGTTGCCGAATAGTATGAAGAATGTCGTGGAGAAGATTAAAAATATTGAGATCCGGGATTTATTCCCTGAACCTTCGGCAGCTGACGTTGGGAGTGTAGGAGAAAGAAAAACACTTGGAGAGTTATTTTCTGTTGCTAAGAGTGAAACTAAGGGGCAAGCGCAAAATGCGAACCGGTTATCTGGGGAGAAACTTTCTGCAGAGGGGTCAGGTAAAGCTAGTTGGAAATTAGGAAAACCAATGAGTGAACTTACACATACAATTTCACCTGATGCAAAAACACACCTAATTGCTGAAAATAAACCAATTAGTGGTAAAAAGGGAGTTTTAGGAACACATAATTCTGATGAATTTTATAACAAACTAAAGTCTACAGGTAAAGATATCAACAATATGATAGATCCTAAGAATATTGTATATAATAAAGATTTTCCAGGATTACAGACTATAGAATACAAAATACCAAAAGGTGATGGAAAAGAAGGGTTCTTAGATGAATATAAGATCATAAAATCTCCTCAAACAGTTTATGATCCTTCAAAATATGGTAATGAGGAAATGTATCAGTGGGGCTTGGAAGCAATGACAAATGGATATTTAGAAGGGTACTTGATTTGTGGTGAAGCATCAAACGGAATGAAGTTTATGGGGTATTTTAGGAATGGAGAAATTACAAACTTCCACCCAGTAACAAGTTTTGATTAAGATATATCGTTAGGAGAATGTTTATGAACGAGAAAAAGATTATGGATGATGAATGGAATAAGAATTTTATTAGAGGGATTTTTATTAATAAATCAAGAATAGTAAAATGTATAAATGTAATTTTAACAAAAGAAGAAGTTATTTTTGATGATGTTTGTATGATAGCTACTTACGGTACCTATGATGATGGTGATTCTGAAAGATGTGAGATGGATGAGGTTGTATTAAGCATGGAATTTCCCGGTTACCCAGAAGAGATATCATGTTTAAAATATAAAGAGTTTTTTAAAGTAATAGAGTATGGCTTAGAAGAGAAGATTTCAAGATTTGAGGAGTCAGAAAAAGAAGAAATCTTAAGGGAACTTGAAAAAGCAAGGAGTTTAATTGGATAGTTTTTAGTTTAGATTAAAAATATTAAAGTTAGAAATCTCAATGCAAAAGTTTAATTAAGCTAACTACAATATACTAAAAATTGAGTTCAAATGCATAAGTACTTTGAATTGAATATTTCTAAATAAACTGGAAAGATTCAAATACTTACTGCATAATTAAGCAGTGAGTAGGGGGAAAGGGGGCAGAATGGTAGATAAAATTAAAAAGTGATTTAAAGTTGATGAAACTAAAAAATAGTTTTAAAATACTCTGCCACTTAATCACCTTTTGCTCTAAACTAAAGATGTAATGAATAGAAAAAATAGATTTATATTATAACTAAGAATAGAACCAATGTTTCTAATGGAAGAAGCGTTGGTTCTATTTTTATGCGAAAAATTGAAAGGAGTAATAACAATCTATTAAATAATTGAAGATTCTAAGATAAGTCCAATTGAGAATGATAAGTGCCCTAAAACAATTGAAGGCTATGTTGGTGACATTTAAGCTTTCGTAGAATTTTTAGCAACTAAAGAAGTTGATTTTAATGATAATCTAGAAAAATGCTACGTAACTACTCAATAATTGTGCAGAAGTTTGGAGCGCAAGAGATGCAATATTAAAAGGCGCAAGATATGATAATTTTATCGTTAGAACGGAAAACTTACCAGGTGGATTTGCTAAACCTTGTAAGACTTGTAGAAGAACGTTTTTTGATTTCTATAATATTGATAACTAGGAGGAATGAAAATGGAAATATCAAATAAGACAATAGAAGAATTAAAAAAAGCGGGATGGTACGAGGGGAGAAAAATAGACATATCAGAAAATGTAAAGTTTCTTGAAGAAAGAGGCTTTGAAGTTTTTGAAAGTGCAAAAAAGTTTATGGAGGAGTTTGGAGAACTACGAATCAATGTTGAAAAGATTCGACCAAATGGATCTAAGAAAATATCTGAACATACCACTTGCATTAAGGAAGTGATAGGTGTGTTAGATAGTTCGTGTTTTGGTTTAGAGGATTATATTGATGAGAAAGTTATTCCTGTAGGTTCACTAACTGATTTCGGGCTAAATTTATATATATCAGAATCAGGAAGACTATTTAAATCAATAGGATGGGTAGGAGATAATATTATGGAGGCATTGGATAATATTATTCTTGCAAAAGGAACAGTGATTTGGGATAAATTTGAAGGATAATAATATTTTTCAATGCAAAATTATGTCCTAACTTACTGCATAATTCTAATGAAACAGTGAGTAGGTGGAAGAGTAATAGATAAAAATTAAAAAGTGATTTTAAGTTGATGGAACTGAAAAATAGTTTTAAAATATCTTGTCACTTAATCATCTTTTGCTCTAAATGAAAGATGTAATGAAAAGAAAAAATAGATTTATATTATAACTAAGAATAGAACCAATGTTTCTAATGGAAGAAGCGTTGGTTCTATTTTTATGTAAAGAAGTTGGAGGATTAATAATAATGTATCTGAATGTAGAAAGAAAAACAGACATGACCATATACAAACGTAAAACTAGTTAGAGAAAATCTGGATTCAAGGCTGCAGCCAGCAGGAGCTTTTGATGCATCTGTAGCAAATAATCAGTGGCTTGAGAAAAAAACAGCACCGTTTTTTGAAAACTTGAATTTGAAGAGTGGTTCGAAGGATTTAGAATTAAAAGAATTTACTAAGGGTACGGGTGAAGGTAAAAAAGGAAATATGGAAGACTTTAACCCAAAAACAGCTACAAATAAGCAAAAAGGTAATTATGGTGAAATAAAATCAAGTGACAATTTATTAAACAATCAAAGTTTAATGTTTATATTATCGCTTCTTCTTTTGATGTGTCATTTAAGACACGTGTGTATATAATAAGGGGCAAAGAAAGAAACTCGCTTGGTCTAAGATTTAATATAATTTTAAAATTATATTATCCGTAAGGATAGTTAAAAACCAAGGAGATGATTTTATGGGAGGAGCTATTAAAGTCACACCCGAACAACTAAAATCTCAGGCGAAAATTTATCAAACTGCCTCTTCACAAATTGAAGACGCTATTCGTAAAGTGAATTCTATGAATTCAACGATTGCCCAAGAATGGCAGGGGGAAGCTTTTCGAGCTTACTTGGAGCAATACAAACAGCTTGAAGGTAATGTGAAACAAATGGAAAATTTATTACAAAGTATTCATACGCAGTTGACCAAATATGCAGATACTGTCGCAGACCGTGATCGTCAGGATGCAAGTTCTTTTGGCTTAAATTAGATTTTTAAAAAAGGTGTCCGTGCAACTCATTGTGCTGACACCTCTTTTAATTTATCTGATCGGGCGTGATGCTCTGATTCCACAAGAAATTATTGGACGAGCGCAAATCAAACTAGACGAGCCACATGAAGTTTAAATTCATTAACCAATTCATGGATAAAGCGATATTGATCGATTGAATAATTTAGAACAAGAGATTACACAGATAAATCAGCAATGGAAGGGCACAAGTTCTATCAAGATTCCGATGTTATCTAAAACGATCTCTATGCATAATTTTTATACAAATCAACAGGTACAAGAGATGTTAGATAATCTACAATTACCACTTGCCCTAAATGAGGAAACCACAAATGTCGCAGGTTTTGTACCAGAAAAACATGGTTATTTAAAGAAATCAGTAGTTGCTTTGAAGATGCGTTAGTAACAGTCCTTGCAGTTAATTATTTCTATACTGATAGTTTCTTTTATTCGATGAACTCTGATGTAAAACCAAAAGATAGTCTTGGTGGGGAACTAGATTCTGAGGAGGGAAAACATTATGGCTCAAGAGGAAGATAAAGCCAAAGAAGCTGCACGAAAAGCGGATATCCATGCAAGTGTTGATCGATTTAAGGCAAGTTATGATAGTAAAATGGCTAGTCACAGGGCAAATGCCCAAAAGTTAGAGCGCTTAAAAGCCGCAAAGAGATCTTTACAGGGAGAACTTCATCATTTTGATTCTTATAAGAAAGAGTTTACCAATTTAGGCACGAGTCTAACAACAAGCCAGTTCAAAGGAGCACGTCGTAAGAAATTTGATGAGAAATTAAAAGAAATTGTGACAGCACTTGATGCAGATAAAGAGAAGCACAATGAAAAGCTAAACGCGATGAATAATAAAATCATTCTATTAGAAATGGATCAGTCTATAATAGGTGACGCTATT
>NZ_AYMH01000138.1:0-4153 GCF_000633475.1 Bacillus sp. H1a
GTGTCCTTATCTGGACACGCCGATTTGCCAACGCAAAGAATACCAGTCATATACCTGTCCCCATCGGGAAATTGTACGTTTAGACACATGTTAGACCTAGAAAAACAAGAGTGTAAAATTAGATGTTGGTTATAATTTCAAAAGTGGATCTGATTTTTTTATTATTACTAAAAAATCAAATCCACTTATTCGTGTCCTTAAAAACAATCATCTTTGAAAGAATCAATACATGAACTTTCATTCTCTAGACTATTAGTTTTTTGTAATAAAAAAACTACATCCTATATTGAATGTAGTTTTTCTAGATAATTTATTTATATTTCACTTCATTTTTATAAAAAGCAAATAATGGTTCAATGGTCGGACTAGATAAAAGAGGAATTGCCCTTTCAATCAATTCTCTATCCCAATCAAACCAACGCATTTCCATTAGCATATTCATTTCTGTATCAGTGAACCGTTTCTTTATTTCCTTAGCAGGATTTCCACCAACTATTGTATACGGCGGAACATCTTTACATACGACAGATCCTGCTGCAACGATTGCACCTTCACCGATTGTAACGCCAGGCATTATTATAGCATTCATTCCAATCCAAGCATCGCTTTTAATGACTGTGTCGCCCTTTGGTTCATATGATTGTTCTATTTGCTCAGCGAATGGATAAACTGTAATCCATTCTGAGTGATGATTATGATTCCCACCCATTAAAATGATAACTCCACTTGCAATACAAACATAATTTCCAATTATGAGTTTATCAAGATGCCAACCCAACTGTTCAATTGGATTGAAAAGTGCTTGGGACTTAGCATCGCCCCATAAATATCTTACACAACCATCTTCAAAATTTTGATGTCCATAATACCCTGAATAATAGGAGTACTCTCCTACTTCAATAAGTGGATTTGTTACTATATCTTTTAAATACTTTGTTTCAGACCAATGATTAAATAATGGATGCTTCATAACTATATTCCTCGCTTCTAAGTATTATAGATTTTTGCAATTCACTTAGAAGCTTAATACGACAGCGACATTTTTTAGCTTTCTCAAACGACGAATCATTATCTTCAAGCCTTTCTTTTATAATAAAAGCATCTTAACGTGATAAATTACATAAGTCAAATTGTAAAATTATGTACTCAAACTAAATAGTATTATACCGAAATATGAGCATTAAAACGATTTAGCTTTACATAAATCCCCTAATCAATTGATTAGGGGATTTATGAGTACCTATACAAAATCTCATAATCCTTAAATTAATATTTATGTATAAAATAATAAACTGTTCAACATTTTCCTTTTATTTTAAAGCTTTAAAACTAATTTCTTTCTCGATTTAATAACCTCGTATCTTATGTAAGGTGACTTTTCTTATTTTAAATTTTTTGGTTGGTTCCCTCTATTTGTAACAATTAAACAACGTGTGTTTATAATAAAAAAAGTCCCCTGAATGATAGTGGACTTTCTTTACAAGTATATTTTATTTTAAAGTTCTTACTTATCTTTTATTTTAAAAGATATTGCTGTAACTTCTTTATTAACAGTTCTGTTCCCTCTGGACTTACAACAATCTTCCCATTCGCTAGCGATATATTCCTGTTTGAAATATCACCTGTGATTGCACAAGCTTGTGAAGATTGATATTTCCGCAAAATAATTTGATCCTCTTCCACAAACATTTCTAGAGCATCTTTTTCTACAATTCCTAAACTCCGTCTTATTTCCATTGGAATAACAATACGCCCCATGCTATCTGCTTTACGAGTAATCCCTCTTGATTTCATAAAATGCCACCCTTTATTTTTATCTACTATTACAGCAATTAGTTTAACAGTAAACCTCAATAAGGAATAGTTCGTATTACAGCAATTTTTTCAAAAAATAAATTACAATAAAGGATAGTTCATATCAAAGTTGTCTCTTTTTTATTCTTGTTTTTCAATATATTTATCTCTAATCATTTTTATATAATGTTCTTTTTCTGTTAGTTCAAATATAAATAATGCTTTTTTCATGTTATTAGCAACATCTTCTTCATTAGGTTGTTTAAGTCGCAATAAATTCCAAGCTTTTCCATAGTATAATTCACCTAATAGGTAGAAAGTATTTATATTAATAGCTAATTTGATACCAATATCACTGTATTTTATTGCTTCTTCATGTTGATTTGTCTGGCCTAAAGTTTTTGCTAAATTAAAAATGATTTTTAATTTAATTTCTTTATCTCTAGGAAAATCTAACTTATTAAAATTAGTTAAACATTTTCTTAATATATTAATACTTTTTTCGTATTCTTTGTTTTCCCCATGAAATATAGACATTGTCTGCATAATATCTATTTCTCTTTCTGATAAAAAATCAGCATTAGTTAAAGTTAGTTGTAATGCATTATTTAAAAGATTTAAAGCAGTTTTTGTTGATCTATTCACCCTAAATATAGCAATTGCTTCATGCCATATTAGAAATTGTTTATCTTCTTTTGACTGGAAATTATTTTCGTTTTTCTCTTTTTTCACTATTTCATAAAGTTCTTTATATTGTTTTTGCTTTATGCAATCTCTTATTACACATTTTACATTTTCTACATATTTTAATTTTTTGTTTTGAGTTAGCGCAAATATATAATTCGGATCAATACCAAGTCTTTCAGATAATTGATACAACAATATGCTAGATGGATAAATAATACCTTTTTCTATCTTACTAATTTGACTTTGTGAACATATTCCATGACATAATTCAGATTGTGATATTTTTTTTTTCTTTCTAAGTTCTTTAATAACACTACCGAGATTGTAGAATTCCATTTCTCCCCCTCAAATGTAACAATTTATGAGTATAAGAATATTTTCTAACTTTTAATGTAATGTAAAATTAGTATAGTTGCAATTACTAATTATATTGATTTATAGTTTCTTTTACAAACTTGTATCGCAATGAGAGAAATTATTACACTTAAAAGGAATAAAGGGTATTGAATATGATTTTTAGCTTTATTTCAAATAATAGTTTCTTTTGATTTTTATTTTAATCATTTCGGAGGAGCTTATTTTATGAACAAAATGTTAACCGAAAGAGAGTTAGAAGTGGCTATTTATGTAGCACAAGGATTAACGGATGCAGAAATTTCCAGTAAAATATATGTTAGCCCTAGAAGAATTTCAACGATTATTAATCATATTAAAGAGAAATGGCATATTAATTCTAGAGTGGAATTAGGTATTTTAGTTTATCATTATGGGTTTATAGATGCACCTTTATTTTCAAATAAAGACAGTCGTTTATTCGAAAAGGTTGCACATTGAACTACCCCCAATGAACACGATTAACATGTGGAGGTGTAGACGGACACACAGAATCCGCATGACTACAAAGAGTAACCACTAAATCAGCATTATTTAAAATGTTTGGATCAATAATATCTGATATTTGATTTTATAAGGAGCAAAAAACCTCTAAATGTTTATTTTATAATTACATAAACAATCCCAACATCTCCAAAATTTGATATAATGATACAGTTATTAATAGCAATTAGGGAGATATATAGCATGAACGATACAAATATGCCAAAAGGAAAAGAAATGGTTAAGCGGACTCCATTCGCTTCGGTACCGAAGAAATTCATCGGTATTGGTAAGATTGTTAAAAAACAAACAAAAGTGGAGCGCCCTACATTAACCCAAGACGAACAAGAAATTATTGAAAACAAGTTATTATGTTCATTTCTTTCTGAAGAGAAGATATTGATTACTTATTATAGAGATGGTCATTTGCTTACTAGATATATGACTGTAACTGACATAAATCCGATAAAGAATTTAATAACTTGCACTGATGCATCTTATAACAGAATTTTTCTTAAATTTATAGATATAATTAATTTGAGATAAAAAACATACGGTTTTTCAAATATAGCCGGTAATAAAAATGAAAGAATCTTGTATTCTAGGTTAAATACAGATAGAGAAAGATTGAAAATTTCTTTGGTATTATTCAATCTAATTATTGTTTATTTAACAGCGTTTGAGAGTATAGAGCACTTTAAACAAGAGTTTGAAAAATGTATCCATTATTATCACAATCGGGTTAAGTCAAAATTAAAAGGCATGAGTCGGTTGAATACGAGGGCACTGAAAAACT
>NZ_AYMH01000139.1:0-341 GCF_000633475.1 Bacillus sp. H1a
TTCTATGGAGAATTGATGAACACTGTTCATCAATATAAGTTTCCGTGTTTCGTTTTCGTTTAGTTTTGAGAGTTCAATAAAAGTATTGACTCTTAAATGTGAATATGATATAAATAATTTCTGCAATTTGTATGGGCCTATAGCTCAGCTGGTTAGAGCGCACGCCTGATAAGCGTGAGGTCGATGGTTCGAGTCCATTTAGGCCCACCATGCATTTTACGGGGCCTTAGCTCAGCTGGGAGAGCGCCTGCCTTGCACGCAGGAGGTCAGCGGTTCGATCCCGCTAGGCTCCACCAAAAAGCTATTTTATATAGCAAATGGTATGTTCTTTGAAAACTAGA
>NZ_AYMH01000140.1:0-214 GCF_000633475.1 Bacillus sp. H1a
CGTTCAGTTTTCAAAGAACTTTTTTGGTGGAGCCTAGCGGGATCGAACCGCTGACCTCCTGCGTGCAAGGCAGGCGCTCTCCCAGCTGAGCTAAGGCCCCAAACAAGTATCGGGAAGACAGGATTTGAACCTGCGACCCCCTGGTCCCAAACCAGGTGCTCTACCAAGCTGAGCCACTTCCCGTTAATAAAAGCGCGCCCGAGAGGAGTCGAAC
>NZ_AYMH01000141.1:0-479 GCF_000633475.1 Bacillus sp. H1a
GCCATTTTCAAAAATCTGTCGCAATCTTTATTAAAACCTAATTGAAGGAGATCGTATATGATTATTCGAGAAATGAAAAAAGAAGACAATGCAAAAGTAAAAGAAATTATACAAGATTCATTAAAATCACTTGGATTAGCGCTTCCTGGAACAGCTTATTTTGACCCTCAACTTAACGACCTACACCAATATTATAATAATCTAAAACATGCGAACTATTGGGTAGTAGAAATGGAAGGAGAAGTTGTTGGTGGAATTGGTATAGCACCGTTTAACGAACATGATAAAGTTTGCGAATTACAAAAGCTATACTTAAGTCCAAAAGCACAAGGTTTAGGGCTTTCCAAGAAACTAATGGAAACAGCTTTGTCATTTGCCTCTAAACATTATGAAAAGTGCTATTTAGAAACAATGCATGAATTAAAAACTGCATGTCTATTATATGAAAAATTTGGATTTATACTTTTAAATGAACCCCT
>NZ_AYMH01000142.1:0-2348 GCF_000633475.1 Bacillus sp. H1a
ATTTTGAGTGTTGTTTATGAGTATACCACTTCTACTCATCAGGTAGCATAGTAAAAAATTTGAAACCCGTCAGGGTTTATTTGATATGCCTACTTTTATAAAATCTATAAAAGATAATAAAAACTATATGGAAAGACCGCATTTTATATAAAAATATATCTTAAGTTGATGGATGTGTGGTGGTACCCCTATACGGTTACTCATAGATTTCGTACTGTGTAACTCAAAAGAGAAAGTTTAATTAAGTCAATGATAGCAAGGGATTCAGCGGAGGGGGCAGTTGCACACAATATAAGATATGGGTAAGTCAATTATTTATATGTTAATATTATGCTATAAAAAAGAAAGTGGTGGTTGTGATGAGGGAAAGATGTCCGGTTTGTCAAAACTCTATTGAGGAACCCCAATTAGTGGGAGTGGGAGGGGGACGTGCAGAGCAATATAAATGTGAGAATTGTGGTACATTTTCCATGATTGAAGAAGCGAGAATCGAATTAAATGTAGAGCAGAAGAGAAAACTTTCTTCAATTTTAAGAAAGAGAAACATTAGAGGGATGGGAAAAATAATGATTTTTCTTAATCGACCAGATGAAAACCTTTCAGAATTTCCGTATCCTATTTATCTTTTAGCAGATCTATTAAGTGAATATCCAGATAGTGCTTCTGATAGGTTGGATGAGTCATTAATAAACTTAGCTAAATTGTCAAAATTTCCAGGTGACCCATTATATATTCGTGAATCAGATAAATCTCTATTTTTTGTACAAAGTGTTCATTTGTTGGAAATGAAATATATAGCGAACCAATTATTTCAGGACGAATTGATTGAGATATCTAAGCTATCGGCAGCAGATTTCCCTGCACATATTACAGTTACAGCAAAAGGGTGGAATCGTATTGCAGAATTAGAAAAAGGAAGAGAAGCGGATACTAAGCAGGTATTTGTCGCTATGTCGTTTAGTCCAAAAATGGATAGTCCATATAAGAATGCAATTGCAACGGCTGTAAAAGAAGCAGGTTATGAACCTATTCGAATTGATAAAGTGGAACACAATAACAAAATTGATGATGAGATTATAGTTAAAATAAGACAAAGTAAATTTGTAATTGCAGATTTCACTGAACATAGAGGTGGCGTCTATTTTGAAGCCGGCTATGCAATGGGACTTGGTAAACCTGTAATATGGACTTGCAGGGAAAATGACTTAGCAAATCTGCATTTTGATACTAGACAATATAGCCATATTGTTTGGAAAGATGAGAGGGAATTAAAAGAGTCATTACTTAATAGAATAAGAGCTACAATAAATTAAAAAGAGTGGCAGAATCGTGACCGCTTTTTGGCAGGAAATGTGCCGGTCGTTTTGGAATTAACGTGATATATTTGTATTGTGAGAAGTGGCGAAAAACACGACTCACTATGTTGTTTTTGAAATTCTAAACGG
This sequence comes from Bacillus sp. H1a, assembly GCF_000633475.1. Classification (NCBI taxonomy): domain Bacteria; kingdom Bacillati; phylum Bacillota; class Bacilli; order Caryophanales; family Bacillaceae; genus Bacillus; species Bacillus sp. H1a. The sequence goes on from NZ_AYMH01000142.1 coordinate 1,446, forward strand.
TTCGTAATGACGGCAAATAAAATCCGAAACCAGCAGATGGTAGTGATTGAATGATACCGTTATTAAGGAGAGCTTTTGCTCTTCTTCCAGTTACTTAATATTGTTGATATAGATGAATGTAGTAGCATTAGGTAATTGGAAGAAGGATAAAACTTCACATACCGTAATTAAAAGACAAGTAAATAAACGATAGCAAAGCATCCAATGGGGTGCTTTTTATTTTGGGAATAAGGAGTGATATGAGGGTGTTTATCGAATAGGAAGAAAAAGGGTTTCCAGCAACGCAGCAACATACAAATAATTTAAAACATCCATTGGTACAGCAGGTGGAAACCTGGTCTGACAAGAAAACCAAAGCATTAGATTTATTGGGGATTACAAACAGAACCAAAGTAGGCAGACAAATTACTGGTGGCTCTTCTGTTAGAAAAGATGCCGAGTTAAAGAAACCAAAGGCTAAAGTTAGTGAATTAGATGCTCATCGGAATAAATGGAGGAATAAAGTGTAAAAAAGACACTTATTAATAAGTGTCTTCCTGTTCATATTTTTTCAACTATCTTCAGGGTATGGTTTAACATTGGATACTTATAATATTACTTGATTGTAGACTTGTATATGTCATTGAAGGTGATAAATAGCCTTCTGTTGTACTATAAGGGTTTGAACTAGTTATAGTCATATAAAAAGTCTGGCCATTGTTCATTGTTATAGCTGCCAATTTACCAATACATCCAGATGTAGATATAGAAGGAGATGGGGTTGGAATTCCGACTGGAACAGTGACTGGAGTTGGTATTGGTATTGGATAGAGGGAAGGACCATATGGATATGGGTAGTGTGGGTAGTGTGGGTAGTGTGGGTGGTGTGGAGGTAGATGACCACCTGGTGGTTGAGTTCCTGGT
>NZ_AYMH01000143.1:0-2823 GCF_000633475.1 Bacillus sp. H1a
AGGATAACACGCTTTTTTATTATGCATTTGTCTTTAGGAGAGAACGAGCGTCTTTCGCTGCCTGAACCATATACTCTAAGGCAGGTATAACTTCTTCGGTTCTTCTAGTTTTTAAACCACAGTCTGGATTAATCCAGAAATATTTAGGATCACATACTTGTAAAGATTGTTCTACGATTGCGAACATTTCGTCTTTACTTGGGACACGTGGGCTATGAATGTCATATACACCTAGACCAATTCCTTTTTCATATGTTGTATGTTTTAATGTATCAATAAATTCCCCATGACTTCTTGATGTTTCGATGGAAATAACATCTGCATCTAATGCGCGAATTGCATCTACAATATCTTCGAAGTTGCTGTAACACATATGAGTGTGAATTTGTGTTACATTTTCTACAGAAGATGTTGCTAAAAGGAATGATTGAACTGCCCATGTAATATATGCATTCCAATCTTTTTCTTTTAACGGCATTCCTTCACGAAGTGCTGGCTCATCGACTTGGATCACCCTAATTCCAGAAGATTCAAGTAATTCAATTTCATGACGAAGTGCTAATGCAATTTGATATGAAACTTCTTTTCTTGAAATGTCATTTCGAACGAATGACCAATTTAAAATAGTGACAGGTCCAGTTAGCATACCCTTTACTACTTTCTCTGTTAAGCTTTGTGCATATACAGTTTCTTTAATAGTCATTCCATTTATAAAGGCAACATCGCCATAAATAACAGGTGGTTTCACACAGCGAGAACCGTATGATTGTACCCATCCATTTTTAGTAAAGGAGAAGCCGGCAAGTCTTTCACCAAAGTATTCCACCATGTCAGTTCTTTCGAATTCACCGTGTACTAGGACATCAAGACCAATATCTTCTTGGTAACGAATCCACTTCTCAGTTTCCTTTTCAATGAATTGAGTATATTGTTCATTTGTAATATCGCCGTTACGCCACTGTTTACGTGTTTGACGAACTTCAGTCGTTTGTGGGAAGCTACCGATAGTTGTTGTTGGTAACAGTGGTAACTGTAAAGCCACTTGCTGTAATTCATATCTTTTTTCAAATGGAAGAGGACGTGAGAAATCATCTTCTTTAAGTGCTGTACGCGCTACTTTTACATCTTCACGATTACGTGCAGCTGATGAACGGATTGCATGATGTGCATTACGATATGTTGTCAGCTCGTTACTGATGCTTTCAACACCTTTAGTAAGAGCAGATTGGATAAGGACTAGTTCTTCTAACTTTTGATTGGCAAATGCAAGTGCATCAAATAGTTCGGTTGATAAGTGCTTTTCTTCTGTTTTATCAATTGGAGTATGCAATAAGCTACAAGAAGGTTGAACAATTAAACCTTTTGCTGTGACTTGATTTTGTAATGTTGTAAATAAAGAAAGTACATCATCAAGATCAGCTCTCCAAATGTTACGGCCATCTATACAACCGATAGCTAAAATTTTATCAGCTGGGAATCCATATTTTGAAATAGCATTTACATTACCTTCTTTGCCATGAACAAAGTCCAATCCAATACCAGAAACAGGGAATGTAATAATTTCTTCATAGTTTTCTTCTACACTGTCAAAATATGTTTGTAGAATAAGGTTAGCATTTGGAACTTCTTTATGAATAGCTTCGTAAAGTTCTTTCGCTTGATTAATTTCATCTTTTGTTAAAGATGCGAAGATTGGTTCGTCAACTTGAATAATTTGTGCTCCAGCTTCGCGTAATTCAGAGAATAATTGTACGTAAGGTGCAACTAGCTGTTTTAAAATAGTGGCAAATTGATCTTCGGTATAACCTTTTGCTAGTTTTAGGAATGTATAAGGTCCTAAAATAACTGGTTTTCCATCGACGCCTAACTCTTTTTTCGCTTCTTCATATAAACGAAGGGGACGATTGTCTTTTAAAGAGATTTGTAACCCTTCTTCATATTCAGGAACAATATAATGATAGTTTGTGTTAAACCACTTTGTCATTTCAGAAGCAACATGATCTTTAGATCCACGTGCCATTGCAAAATATACATCAAGGTAAGATGTAAACTCTGAAAAACGTGATGGGATGAATCCTAACATGTAGGCTGTATCCAGAACGTGGTCATAATATGTAAAATCGCCTATTGGAATTAATTCAATTCCTTTTTCTTGCTGTACCTTTACGTGTTGAAGGCGGATTTCTTTCATTGTCGTTAAAAATGTCTCTTCATCAATTTTATTGGACCAAAAAGCTTCCAATGTTTTTTTCCACTCTCGTTGTAGTCCGATACGTGGATAACCTAAGTTACTTGTTTGAATTACCATTTCAAATTCCTCCCTAATTGAAAGTAAGCATTTCCGTTTACTAGGAAATACCTATAACAAAAAGCATAAAGGCATAGAAAATAAGCCTTCCTTTTTGTTCTTAACACCTCATCATCATCCGTGAGTCTATCAGTGTTGTTAAAATAGGCAGGTCTCCTGACTTATGCTTCATATAATTTCTTTCACCTTCCCGTTTTCACAGTGGCACAAAAAAGAAATCTCAGCATTTACAGTGGCGGGACCGTGTTGGAGTTTCACCAAACTTCCCTTTTAAACACGAAATAAAATTTTCGTGTACCTATTTTCCTTTTGAAAGGAATTTAACAAGCGATATGATATTGAAACAAATTCTAACATAATTTTTAGAATCTTGTCTACTGTTTTAAAATAAGAAAATTCTAAAGTTTTTATTTCTTTGTATTTGTAATTATTGGAATATTTAGGTTAGTTTTTATACTAGAATGAGGGTGTTTTGAACTGTGAAACAATGGTGGGATTAAGTTTTTCTAAAAGAG
>NZ_AYMH01000144.1:0-607 GCF_000633475.1 Bacillus sp. H1a
AGCGCTATCCGTGAAGCAACAATCTTTTTCTTCATGGGTAATGAATTGTTATCACTTTTAGAAAACGCTGGACGTATGGGAATCCCACTTCCACAAGCTTTGACAAACGCGGTTGAAATTTTAGGTGGTAAACAAAAACAAGATGATAAAAAGGGAGATGTTCAATAATGAAAAAACATATTATCGATATTTCAAAATGGAATGACAGTATTAATTGGGATGTATTAGCTCCTCAAGTTAGTTTAGGGATTTGCCGTGTTCAATATGGATCAGATACAGTAGATGGATTATATAAACAACATGTAGCACAATTAGAGAAACGTGGCATTCCACATGCTGCCTATGCGTATGGATGCTATGTTTCTGTTAATGATGCAATTGTGGAAGCGAACGATTTTATGAAAAGAACAAATTCAAATGCTAAATTCTTAGTGCTAGATTGTGAGGATGATACATTAAAAAGTTGTGGCCCCGACAATCTAGCAGCTGCTTCTCAAGCTTTTATTGATACATGTAAAGCGGCAGGTTGGAAAGTCGGATTTTATGTATCACATCATATGTACAATCAATATGGTTTAAATAAGGTGAAAGCAGACTTTTTATGGAT
>NZ_AYMH01000145.1:0-2411 GCF_000633475.1 Bacillus sp. H1a
GAAAGCAGACTTTTTATGGATTCCTCGTTATGGAAGTAATAAACCTGCCTATGCGTGTGATCTATGGCAATATGCAGATGGGGAAACAGGAGGTTGGCTTGATGGTGTAGGAAAAGTTGACTTAAATGTTCTAAATGGAGACAAGCCATTATCTTGGTTTATTGGTGGTAATGATCTAAATCCAATTCAGCCTATTCAAACAGAGGGAATCGGACATGCAACATCTAAGTACGCTAATGGTTATGGTATAAATCTATATGAAAATCCTGCTAATCCTATTTTTGCAGGACGTATCACACAAAAAGTCCCTTACTTAATCCATAAAGGATACTGGGGTGGAGAAGGAAAAAATATGATCAATTTAGGCGGAGAAAAGCAATGGGCTTATTTAGAGCATTTTGATGTTCAATGGTTCTATGCATACACTAAATATTGGCCAGGATATCAAATCCGTATTTACGATGGGCCGAACGGCAATGACATTGGATTTGTGGATGGAAGTAAGCCATATCAATTGTTTAATAGACAAGATGGGCATGTTGATATTGGTGGTAATCGATGGATTCGTGAGGAACATGTGATTATTAAGTAATATGATGTTTCAAAAGTACACAATAGCAAAGGCAAAACATACTATGTAACTGCAAACGATGCCTATGTGTATGTTGAAGTGAAGATATTGGGGGAATTGCCTTGTGTTCAAAATAAAAAAATCCGTCCTTTCTGGAGATAGTTTGGGATACTATTATTCTTCCGGAAAAACGGATTTTATATGCATTCATTTTTGGATATTTATGAGTTTTGCAAAGCCCTCTAAAATGTAAAAAGCACTTGTTGTCTTTAGTTGACAATCAAGTGCTTTAAGTTCATATGTTTTTAAGTAGCATTAATTTTGTAAGTTTTATAGTAGTATGACACCTTTTATATGTCTTGACAACTACTACGTTAATACTTACGAGTTCGTTATTTTTATGTCCATTCCATATGTTTATATTCGTCGCCCAATAAAATGTCATCTCGCCTAAGCTCGTACTTCGTTTTCTATTGTATCATTGCACATAATACTCTATGATGGTACAACCATCATAGAGTATATACTTTTTAACAGCCTATTCTTTTTCTTTCCACTTCAAGCCTTGTCGTTCTCATTTGTACAGCATAAATCAGATAATAAGTTTAATTGTACTGCTTTTATATTTATTGTAACTAATCTTGTTTGCCTGTATTGTATTAATTTTTTTAAGTAGCAATCTAATTCATTAAAAATGTATATTTATCTCTTCTTTAAGAGCCTTTTCTAAATACTCTTCAAAACTGCTTGCTATAATTTCTTTTCCACCAAAATCAAAGTCAAATGTAATGATTTCTGTATTAGGAGAATTAAAACCTACTGGATTCCCTGCACTGTCTATTCCAATAACAATAAAATTCTCATACCCTTCAGGAAGAATATTTCTAAACTGTAGAGATTTCTCTACAAATGATGGTGTAGCAACAAACTCTGCCTCTCTCAATCCTAAAACAATCGCTTCACCAACTGCTCCCGAACCATACTTCAAAAGAAACATTTTAAAGTCCTCTGGTAATTTCACTTTTAGCTCAACTTCAGCTTGTGTCACTTCCTCAATATTAACAGTCCCTCCAAATGCTTCAGGGCACATTTCAAGCTCTTCATCAATTGCATTTAACAATTCTATTTTCATTCAATTATCCCCCTTTTAATCATTTCATTGGCATATCTTGCTTTCCAATATTCTTTACGCCATTTATTGAATTCCTGCCTAGCTTCTCCATTGCCAACTCCACCTTTATTTCCAAATGGATGCTGTCTTTTGTTTCCTAAATCATGGTATCTACTAGGCATCTCAATTATTGGTCCCTCAACTCTTTGTTCATGATGGTGAAGTATAATGGTATCATATACTTCGTCTTTTGGTGCATACCCTTTTTTAAATGAATATATCAATTGTTTATCCGACATATTTGATAATGAACGTTGTGCTTTTACTTCAAAACCTTTAAATTGTGCTGTAAATTTACCAGTTTGTTCATAACCTTTAATTGCTTGTTGAACATCTTTAGACGTTACTTTATAAATGTCATTTGTTAAATTAGACTTACCCGTACCCTTAGTTTCACTCTTAGCAACAGAAAATAACTCTCCACCAAGTGCGTTTCTTTCTCCTCCAATGCCTGCTAGCGAAGGTTCGGGGAATAAATTTGGGATCTCAATATTTTTAATCTTCTCCACGACATTCTTCATACTACCCGGCAACTTATTCATTAATGCCGTTACTTCTTTCAACTTACCAACTATTTTATCGCTTTTCTCTGCTACTTGAAAGACTTTTGCACCCTCTGCAAGCTTTCCGGATGTAGCTAATCCTTTTACTGCGGCGCTTACTTCACCA
>NZ_AYMH01000146.1:0-618 GCF_000633475.1 Bacillus sp. H1a
GCGCAAAGAAGGCTTGCAGTTTCGGATCAGTATAAGATAAACTACCCATTTTGCCTGCAATTTGAACTTGTTGGTTTAGGGCATCGAGAATGTTTTCCGCATTGCTTTTTTCTTTTTTACTTTCAAATTGCTGTACTTTTTGAATCGTATCCTCTAGTTCTTTGCTGGCTGCAACCAGTTTTTCATCAAACTGGCTGTTCGGCATGCTCAGTGAAACCAAATCGTTCACACTGTTGTAAATATTAGAGATGCGACTATCCATTTCATGTTTCTTGGGTTGAAGATTGGAAAGTTTGTTTTGCGCTTGAAGCAATGCATCTTCTAGAATAACCGCATTCTCATCACTTTCTCCCGTTGTTGACTGAAAATCCTGTAAGGTTTTCGCCATTTCCATAATAAGTAGTTCATTGGAATCTTTCAACCCAATCACAACTGTATTTTGATTATTATTGATGTCGTTGACAATCGCTTTTCCTGTTTCACCCTGCATGGCATCAGCCTGAATGATTCCATTCAATGCGTTTTTGGCTTGTTCAAGTTGATCATTGGTTTTACTGGTGTCTTTTTGGAGTTTTGCCAGTATTTCATTGAATTCCCTTAAATCTACTTGAAAGCCCA
>NZ_AYMH01000147.1:0-1041 GCF_000633475.1 Bacillus sp. H1a
GCTATATTGCAGATTAAGGGGGCTCGCTGACAAAACGTGAAAATTATATGTTATGACATTTGCTAGATTCTGAGAGTAAAGAGAATATTTTTAACATAGATTAAGTAACATCAAAAGGTGAATAGGCTATACACCCCTAGTTAACATAAGGCTACATAACATTATCGGTAGCAAGGACAAGGAGGAACCCTAATCTCACAAGGATTACCCTTTTTATTTTTCTATAACTCTATTCATTTTTTTATGCATTCCTATCCTGGCGTGGGTTTTAGGGTTCTCATTTGTTACTAAATCAGCCGAAAAACTGCATAAAATCTTGTATGCCCTTAGCGTGTTTTTTTCCGAAATGCTGGTGGTACCCCATCACCATCAAGCTAAGAAAAGAAAATACCCCAAAACGAGAAATTTTGGGGTATCATAAAATTTTTAAATCTTTACTTCTTGTTTTGTCGTTTCATTTGTATACTACTTATAACCCCAAACACAATCGCTACTGCACAACATACGATTGAGAAGGTCTGTAGTACGTTAGTAGAGTAATACCCTACAACTAACACTACTGCTAAAATAATTCCTGCTACTAATATTCTCCGTTTCTGCATATCCATAAAATCAATTTATCCCCCTAACCTTTTACTTAAACTATATTTTACCATTTCAAATTCCGTTTAGCGTACGAAATTAAATTTATATTCTTCTATAAGGGGTCACTATATCATTTTGGGAAAATTGTACGCTAAGGACTACAAACCCTTATCATTACAGTAATTTTTAAAGATGAGTACATGGGGTACGGAAACGATTCTGGGTATGAGGGGCCACTCTGGAAAGATATTCAAAAAGAGTCAAATCATAAAATAACTTGACTCTAAATAATTAAGCTCTCTTTAATGGAGTAATATCACAATAATTTAATGCAAATGACTTTAGAAATAAGAGAACTTCTTCTGTCAAAACAAGATCTCCTCTAGAAGATAAACAAAAATGATGCCCAGACCAGTCAGTATAATGCGCATTTTTAGTAGTTACTGTCCCAATAGG
>NZ_AYMH01000148.1:0-260 GCF_000633475.1 Bacillus sp. H1a
ATAGGGAAATATCCCTATTTCTAAAAGTAGATACTTCCCTATTTCTATAATTCTTTTACTAAAATATAGAAGTAGGGATATAGAGGACTTTTTCAAATAATAAATGGAGTGGTATAAATGGCTATTACAATTACTGTTGGGAACTACAAAGGTGGCGTTGGTAAAACCACTAATGCTGTATTAAACTCTTATGAATTCGCAAAAAAGGGGAAACGAACTTTACTCGTTGACCTTGATCCACAGAGTAATGCAACAAAATC
>NZ_AYMH01000149.1:0-362 GCF_000633475.1 Bacillus sp. H1a
CCCCTTAATCTGCAATATAGCTTTCTGCAACATCAATATGATATGTTAAATTCAAATCAGGAAATTTTTCATCTAGTTTTCGTAAACATTCTATAAATCTTTTACTCTGCAATTTTTCAGAGACGTCTTCAAAAACTTCACTTATTAGGTAAACGTCTTCCTTAGAACAATTCATTAAATAATTTATTGTTACTTCTTCGTTTTCAGATAATATAGCAGTTAATTTACCCCAACTTTTTTCTATCCCATAATCATCATTTGGATGTAACATTCTTCTATCCTCTAAAGCTTTTTTTATTTTGTCTGATACACTCATAAAAACATCTCCTTAGTAATTTTTACAGTTGTTTAGTACCATCTGG
>NZ_AYMH01000150.1:0-9035 GCF_000633475.1 Bacillus sp. H1a
CCCACCTACCGTTGGACTATTGTCCTTCATAACGCTTGAGGAAGGAGACTTCTTTCGGATAATGCGTTAAAATATCGCCAGATTTTGTCGGCCCTACTTTTCCTCCAGTGCCAACTGGAATGACAGGGATTAGCTTTATCAGGAACTATTAATGCCCCGTTAGTAGCTACAATTAGTTTTGGTGCTACGATGATTGCGAATCTTCCAGCGGGAGCAGCTGTTAGTTTACAGTTAAATGGTTTACTTACTTCTACGACATTGTCAACGACTACACCGGGAGCGGTATTAACAATTATTCGCTTAAGTTAATAAGAGGAGAGCCTTGAAACTTTTATGCTTCAAGGCTTTTTATTTGTTTGAGCAAAAACATCGCAGTTCGAAAATATATTATAATAGAATGAAGATAGGTATAAGTTTGGCAGAAAGGGAGAGTGGCGATGCAGGAAAAGGTTAAAGATTTTTTCGGACGCCCACTTCAAGATTTGCGCATCTCTGTCATTGATCGTTGTAATTTTCGGTGTACGTATTGTATGCCGGCAGAAGTGTTTGGGCCTGATTATGCTTTTTTGAAAGATGAGTTTTTACTGACATTTGATGAAATCGAGCGATTAGCAAAAGTATTTGTTAGCATCGGTGTACGGAAAATTAGACTTACTGGTGGTGAGCCATTGCTCCGTAAGGATTTAACAAAACTTATCGCACGTCTTGCAAAGCTTGATGGTTTAGTAGATATAGGATTAACGACAAATGCGATTCATTTAACGAAGCAAGCGAAGGCGTTGAAAGAAGCTGGATTACACCGAGTAAATGTTAGTTTGGATGCGATAGATGATGAAGTGTTTCGTACAATTAATGGCCGGAATATTAATACGAAACCCGTACTAAAGGGAATTATGGCAGCGAAAGAAGTAGGACTTGAAGTGAAGGTAAATATGGTTGTAAAAAAAGGGATGAACGATCATCAAGTACTTCCGGTGGCTACGTATTTTAAAGAACAAGGAATTTCACTTAGATTTATTGAGTTTATGGATGTTGGCAGTACGAATGGATGGAATTTTGATCAAGTTATTACGAAACAAGAATTGATTGATATGATTCATCAAGTATATCCAATTGAACCAGCTGAATCTCATTATTTTGGTGAGGTTGCGAAGCGCTATCGATACGTTGGAACGGATGTAGAGGTTGGTTTTATTACCTCTGTTTCTGAGTCGTTTTGTTCTTCTTGTACGAGAGCAAGAATTTCAGCAGATGGAAAGTTTTATACTTGCTTGTTTGCGACAGAAGGAATGGATTTAAGGAAACTTCTCAGGGAAAACCTTTCGGATAATGATTTATTAAAAGCCATACAAGATGTATGGGAGGATAGAAAAGATCGATATTCAGATGAACGGACAGAAGAAAGTGCGAAAAATCGTCCGAAAATTGAAATGTCTTATATAGGAGGATAAGAAAGGGGGATGTCGTATGCAGGAGCGATATTCAAGACAAATGCTATTTTCTGGTGTTGGGGAAGAAGGGCAGCGGAAAATAAGAGGGAAGCACGTGCTCGTCATCGGTGCTGGTGCGCTCGGAGCAGCGAATGCAGAAGCAATAGTTAGAGCAGGAGTTGGAAAAATAACAATTGCTGATCGTGATTATGTAGAATGGAGCAATTTACAAAGGCAACAATTATACACAGAGGAAGATGCAAAGCATTATAAGCCGAAAGCGATAGCGGCCGCAGAACATTTAAAAGCTATTAATTCCGAAGTAGAAATTGTACCGGTTGTGACGGATGTAACGGTGCAAGAAATGGAAGAGTTAATTAAAGGTGTAGATTTAATATTAGATGCGACGGATAATTTTGAAACGCGCCTTCTTATTAATGATATATCCCAGATGTATAACGTTCCGTGGATATATGGAGGATGCGTTGGAAGCTACGGAGTAACGTATACAATCTTGCCAGGAAAAACGCCGTGTTTTCGATGTTTAATGGAACATCCGGCGAGCGGAGCGACATGTGATACGGCCGGTATTATACAGCCAGCAGTACAATTAGTAGTTGCGCATCAAATAACAGAAGCTTTAAAAATATTAGTAGAAGATTTTGAGGCACTTCGTGAAACGATGCTATCATTTGATCTTTGGAATAATCAACAGATGGCATTTAAAGTGAATAGGCAGAAAAAGGATACATGTTTATCTTGTGGAAAGCTACGTACATATCCGAGTTTAACATTTGAAGCACAAACGAAAACAGAAGTATTATGTGGACGAAATACAGTTCAAATCCGTCCAGGTGTGCGTCAGGGGTTTAATTTAGAAGAAATTAAAAAGCGCTTACAAAAAAGTGTGGATGTAAAGGCCACGCCGTATTTATTATCATTTCTGGTGGAAGAATATCGTTTTGTTTTATTTACAGATGGCAGAGCATTTATTCATGGGACGAATGATATGAATGTGGCGAAACGATTATATGCAAGATACATAGGTTGAACCTAAAGGAAAACCTTTAGGTTCAAAGGAGAAATGTAGGATTAAGAATTTCTAATGTAATCTCCATTTTTTCCGCCCGTTTTTTCAAGTAAATACGTTTCGCCAATAATCATACCTTTATCAACAGCTTTACACATATCGTATACGGTAAGAGCGGTAGCAGAAGCAGCTGTTAAAGCTTCCATTTCAACGCCGGTACTACCTTCTGTTTTAACTTTTACTTCAATGAGTAGTCGATATTGTTCTTCTGACTGTTTCCAATCGAAAGAGACGTCAACACCTTTTAATAATAAGGGGTGGCACATTGGGATAATATCAGAAGTACGTTTCGCAGCCATAATGCCTGCGATTTGTGCAACGGCTAATACGTCACCTTTACCAATTTCATTGTGAGAGATTTTATCGTGAATTTCTTTTGTAACGACAATGCTAGAGCGTGCGATTGCTGTTCGAACGGTTATTTGTTTGTCACTTATATCAACCATTTTAGCGCGCCCTTGGTCATTGAAGTGTGTGAATGAAGACATGGAACTCCTCCTTGAAGTGATTGCTATTTAATATATAAAGTGTAATCGAGATTAGATATTTTGCAAATACGAGGTGAGAAACAATGGTAGAAAAACGAATCCCGATTCAAGTTGCTGAGGCAGTAGAGCGGGTTATGAAATATGCTAAGCATGGTGAAGTAGAAGAAGTTTCTATTACAGAAAGTTATGGGAGGATTCTTGGGGAGGATGTTGTCTCAGATCACGATGTTCCTCATTTTGATCGTTCTCCTTACGATGGTTTCGCAATTCGAGCAGAAGATACGAAAGAAGCAAGTCAAGAGCATCCGGTTGAATTTGAAGTAATAGGAGAAATCGGAGCAGGATCTGTTTTCACAGAAGAAGTAGAAGCTTTTCAGGCGGTTCGTATTATGACAGGAGCAGCTATTCCAGAAGATTGCAATGCAGTCGTAATGCTAGAACTGACGGAAGGATTCGAGAAGAACGGAAAAACATATATGAAGTTAAAACGCCCTTTCAAAAATGGTGACAACGTATCGTTTAAAGGGGAAGATATAAAACAAAATCAAGTGCTTGTTAAAAAAGGTGCTGCAATTAATCCAGGTGTTGCAGCGTTATTAGCGACGTTTGGATATAGCACTGTAAAAGTTGTAAAGCAGCCTGTTGTCGGTATTGTAACGACAGGAAGTGAATTACTAGAAGTACATGAGCCGTTAGAGCCAGGGAAAATTAGAAATAGTAACTCTTATATGATTGCAGCTCAAATTATGAAAGCTGGCGGGAAAGTGCGTTATTATGGACAACTTGCCGATGAGTTAGATGCATGTTTTACAGCTATTAAATCAGCGATGGATGAGGTTGATATTTTAATTACAACGGGCGGTGTTTCGGTAGGAGATTATGACTATTTACCAGCTATTTATGAAAGGTTACAGGCGAATGTACTCTTTAATAAAATAGCGATGAGACCGGGAAGTGTAACGACAGTAGCTGAAGTTGATGGAAAGCTACTCTTCGGTTTATCAGGTAATCCGTCGGCTTGTTATGTAGGTTTCGAATTATTTGTGCATCCAATTATGAAAACGTATTTGTATGCGAAGGAGCCTCACATATACAGAGCGGACGCTATTTTACAAAAAGATTTTCCAAAACCAAATCCGTTTACTCGCTTTGTAAGAGCAAACGTGACGATCGTTAATGGGTCATTACAAGTGGTGCCAGTCGGTTTAGATAAATCGAGTGCGGTATCTTCACTTGCGGATGCAAATGCTTTTATCGTGTTGCCTGGAGGAACGAGAGGGTTCGAAACAGGAATGAAAGTGTCCGTATTATTGTTAGAATACTCTCAAGGAAGTGATTGGCCGTGGGCAAAGCCTCTTCAATCTTACAAATAGTAGGGTATCAAAATAGTGGAAAAACAACACTTGTAGAGAAAATGGTACATGCATTAGCTCAAAGCGAAATGAAGGTTGCTACAATTAAGCATCACGGCCATGGTGGTTTTCCCGAAGTAGCGCAAAAAGATAGTGAAAGACACCGAAAAGCTGGTGCTGTAGTAAGTAGTGTAGAAGGCGCTGGATTACTATCTTTGTCCTCCTTGCGGGATGAATGGTCCTTGCAAGAAATTATCCGCTTGTACGGATTTTTTGAAGTGGATATGATTTTAATAGAGGGGTATAAAGCGGAGAAATATCCAAAAGTAGTGTTACTTCGTTCCGCGGAAGACGCTGAACTTTTACATAAAGTAGAAAATGTAGTAGCGGTTATTACGTGGCATGATGCTCCATTAAGTTTACGAGAAGAATATAAAGTATTTCATATAACAGAAGAAAAGTTGTATATAGACTGGTTTTTACAAACGGTTAGGAGTGCGAAATGACAAATACGTATTATGAAGTAATTGATACAGAAATCTCGATTGAAGAGGTGACAAAGAAAGTAATTCGCCGTGAATGCGGTGCTGTCACAACATTTATCGGAACAGTTAGGGAGTTTACGAAAGGGCGTCGTACACTATACTTAGAGTATGTAGCTTATAAGACGATGGCAGAAAAGATGCTACAGAAAATCGGGACAGAAGTGAAGGAGAAGTGGCCTAGTACACATGTTGCGATTACACATCGCATCGGCACGCTGCAAATTTCTGATATCGCGGTTGTTGTTGCTGTATCAACACCACACCGTAAAGAGGCCTATGAAGCGAATGAATATATTATGGAACGCATAAAGCAAATTGTTCCGATTTGGAAAAAGGAGTTTTGGGAAGATGGTGACTCATGGATTGGTGATCAATTAGAAAAAACGCCATATCCAGCAGGAGAGCCTGGGAAGGAGCTATAAATATGATTCGAGTATTGTTATTTGCGAACTTGCAAGAAGAAGCAGGAGTAAGTGAATTACAAATAGAGGAAGAAAATATTACTGTTGCACAATTAAAAGAAATTGTTGCGAAAGAATATAATGTACCGGTGTCAGCGCCAATTATGGTTGCAATTAATGAAGAGTATGCGAATGAAGATGATGCTATACAATCTGGTGATATTGTTGCGTTAATACCACCAGTGAGCGGTGGTTAATATTGGATTCATTAAAACGACTTTCCTGAATAGGAGAAGTCGTTTTTTTATGACAGTTTGGAGAACACTATTGTATAGAATAAGGAGGGAATTATGAAAAAGATATGTGTAATGATTGCAATGATATGTTCTGTTTTCTTCTCTTCTCCAAGCTATTCTTGGGCAAAAGAATCGAAGGAACAGCTTTTAGAGAGTGCGCTACTTAATCGGTATTATTCAGTTATAAGGCAAGTGACAGAAGATCAATATGAATGTGATTCAGTTACAAATATAAAGCGTCTAGGCAAAAAAGATGAGTTTGTTCCTAGATTTGAAGTTACGATACAATTTCTTACATTTCAAGGGGCGCATAATCCGCCGAATGATCGTATTACACTCACTTTAGAAGATCATTTGGATCACATAAAAATAAAAAAAGTGGAGCGAGAAAAAAATGTTTCTGGTGCTACTGCAGATAAGGTTTGTGAACGAACAAAAGAGAAAATAAAAGCTCACTCTAATGATTTAGAGCGGTAACCTATGACATTTTGTAGAGAAAGGTAATGAGCGATGGATATATTTTTAGCGATTTTACCAGCCATATTTTGGGGAAGTATTGTGCTATTTAACGTGAAACTGGGCGGGGGACCTTATAGTCAAACGCTCGGTACAACGTTCGGAGCGCTTATTTTCTCGATTGTTGTTTATATTTTTGTGAAGCCAGTATTAACTCCTACGGTTATCGGGGTTGGAATCGTGTCCGGTTTGTTTTGGGCGCTTGGTCAAGCGAATCAGTTGAAAAGTATTGATTTAATGGGTGTTTCGAGAACGATGCCGATTTCAACAGGGCTTCAATTAGTTGCGACGACTTTATTTGGGGTTATCGTGTTTCATGAATGGTCAACGACGATATCAGTCGTTCTTGGAGTTTTGGCGCTTGTTTGTATTATTATCGGTGTTATTTTAACATCACTCCAAAGTGAAGAAGAAAAGAATGCAGAGCAAGCAGGGAATTTTAAAAAGAGAATTATTATTTTATTAATTTCAACAGTCGGATATTTAGTTTACGTAGTAGTTATTCGATTATTTAACGTGAACGGTTGGTCAGCTTTATTGCCACAAGCGGTTGGTATGGTATTAGGCGGGATTTTACTCACATTTAAACATCATCCATTCAATAAATATGCGATTCGAAATATTCTTCCGGGATTAATTTGGGCAGCTGGAAATATGTTTTTATTCATTTCGCAGCCGCGTGTCGGAGTCGCAACAAGTTTTTCCCTTTCACAAATGGGGATTATTATTTCGACGCTTGGCGGGATTCTTATATTAGGTGAAAGGAAAACGAAGCGTCAATTAATTGGGATTGTTGTTGGTATCGTTTTTATTATTGCAGCTGGAATTATGCTAGGGGTTGCAAAAAGCTAAAGGAGGTATTGAAATGTATAGCGATTTAGAAGGGAAGGTCGTCATTATTACAGGGTCAGCAACTGGTCTTGGAAGAGCGATGGGAGTACGTTTTGCTAAGGAGAAGGCGAAAGTTGTTATTAACTATCGCTCAAGAGAATCAGAAGCGAGCGATGTATTAGAAGAAATAAAAAAAATAGGCGGAGAAGCGATTGCTGTAAAAGGTGATGTTACGGTTGAATCGGATGTTATAAATTTGATTCAATCTGCTGTTAAAGAATTTGGGACGCTTGACGTTATGATTAATAATGCAGGCATAGAAAATGCTGTACCATCGCATGAAATGCCGTTAGAGGATTGGAATAAAGTAATTCATACAAATTTAACAGGTGCTTTCTTAGGAAGTCGTGAAGCGATTAAATATTTTGTGGAACACGATATTAAAGGATCCGTGATTAATATGTCTAGTGTTCATGAGAAAATCCCGTGGCCATTATTCGTGCACTATGCGGCAAGTAAGGGTGGGATTAAGCTTATGACTGAAACGTTAGCGTTAGAGTATGCACCAAAAGGCATTCGAGTCAATAATATTGGACCAGGTGCAATTAATACGCCAATCAATGCTGAAAAGTTTGCTGATCCTAAACAGCGTGCTGACGTAGAAAGTATGATTCCGATGGGCTACATTGGAAAACCTGAAGAAATCGCAGCAATAGCAACATGGCTTGCTTCAGCAGAGGCGAGTTACGTAACCGGAATTACGTTATTTGCAGATGGTGGGATGACTTTATACCCATCGTTTCAAGCTGGACGTGGGTAATATAACAAAAGGACAAAGAGCTCTATCTCTTTGTCCTTTTTTCTGCAAAAAAAATAGCGGTCGGCTATTTTTAAAATTAGTGATTGATTGTATCTTGAAGAAATTCTGTTGCTTGATGTTCTGAGACATTTTGCACGAGCGCAACTTCGCTAATAACCATTTTGCGCGCATTATCTAGCATTTGTTTTTCGCTCGCATTTAATGCTCTTTCTTTATTACGGCGAAGTAAATCACGAACAACTTCTGCGCTATCTTGAAGGTTGCCGTTCTTCATTTTTTCCATATTCATTGTATATCTTTGTTTCCATGAGAGTGATGGGTCTGATTCCCCATGATGAAATTCAAGAAGTATACCATCTAATGTATCCTTATCAACGATATAACGTATACCTGATTTTTGTAATTGATCCATCGGAAGCATTACTTGCATATCTTTACTAATGATGCGTATAACACAATATTGACGCGTAGTACCTAATATTTCTTTCTCTTCAATTGCTTCGATGATTCCTGCACCGTGCATTGGATAAACGATTTTATCACCAATTTGAAACAAATCATCCACCTCCATATGTGGTAACCATTTTTAATGATAACATACTGAAGTGAAAATGTCAAATTTTATATAATATCACAAAAAATATATTGAAGTCAATATATAAAAGTGGGTTTTTATGTTTTTTTTTGCTCTTATATGTTGAATAAATACGGGGAATTTTTTTAGAAAAATAGTACAGGGGAAGAAAGAGGGCATATCCACTTATTTTTAAGCATAAAATGTAAAATCGCTAATACAATATACCTAAATCCGTTCTTTGTAGAGGAGGGAGAGAAGGTGGGGCGCACAATTAGGATTGATATTACAAATAAAGTTGTAGCTAAATTTAGGCCAGATTATTTGGAATTATATACGAGTAAATTTATGATAGGTAAGTTTTATGTCTATACTGAAGATAAACAATATGTGTTAGAAGACGGATATATATATGAAGACGGAAAGTTTTATCGCATCATAGATACGCACCGTGGCAATAATCAAGCGGCGGAGGGCTGCGATCTAGGATGGTGTTAACATGATTCGTGTGAAAGTGTTTGATGAAAGTCATGAAAAGGATTTAGAAGACGTTGTAAATGTGTTTTTGAAAAAAATTGATGATGGGAATTTTGTAGATATAAAGTATCAAGTTGGTGTTTCAATTAATGATGATGAAAATCAAATTTATTGTTTTTCAGCGATGATTGTTTATAAAGCATAAAAAAGAGCTG
>NZ_AYMH01000151.1:0-333 GCF_000633475.1 Bacillus sp. H1a
GGGTAGCACCAATAAAACGCGAATTTCGTACGCTAAGAGCTCATCGGTTTCTTACTGTTTAGTTGTTTCTAGTGGTTGTAGAGAGTCTACTGGAGAACTATGTTTTAATAATTCTTCATCAAATTGTTCTTTTTTCTTCAAAGCTTTTATTGCTTCACTTAAATAAATAGTATTCCACATACTAATTGCATTAATTAAGAGGTTTAAGTTGATCTTGTAGCGCTCTTTCTCGTAATTCACTATGTTTTTCAAAGAAAATAGCGAAAGGCAATGCGATGAATATATTTACAAAATGACAAAATTGTAAGAATGCACGAATGTTTGTAAGAAAGT
>NZ_AYMH01000152.1:0-2457 GCF_000633475.1 Bacillus sp. H1a
AATTAAATGTTTTAGTAATATACAAATAAAAAAATATATGATTGCATAACCAACCTTCTCAATAGAGTGTACTCTATTGGGAAAATTACAAGTTATTGATTTTAAAGGATTTAGAGGTTCTCAAATACACTTATCGGAATTGAAGCGTAGAGTGGCCCTTGAAACCCATATATAAAAAGACAATAAAGTTATTTAATTTTAAAACCTAAAATAAGCATAACCCCGTTCTAAATTTAGGACGGGGTTAAAATATAGTTGTTTAATTTTCGATACAAGATACTTCACTGTACTTAAAAATATAACAAAAAAGTCGTTTGAAAATCTAAGTTGTATTCAACAATAGCGCCCGATTCTGGAAGATTTCAAAACGTTTATTTTTCTTTTAACATTGAATACTTTCGATAAGCTTTATAGAAACTGATACCAAAGAAAACAACCATAAGGGTGGTAAGTGACCTTAAAAGGGCAAATGGAGTTTCAAATAAAAATGCTTTCCAAAATAATGCACCTTTCATACTCCAAAGACCTTCAGTTAAATATAAACCTGAATCCTTGTAAAACATATTAGAAAAAGGCAATAACAGTATACCTAAACCAAATGAATAACCCATCAATCTTTTATAATAATTACTCTTTGATTGGCGATCCGAGAAGATTTCATTTTGATCATCATCTTCTTTTTGCCAATATCGAACCCCACCAAGCCAGGAGTCATTTATATAAATCCAACCGAAGTCTTCATATATCCCTTTGTAATCTTTGAACTTTTCCTTTGATAAATAATCTTGATAATCCAGTCGCATCACATATCTCTTGTCGGTTTTTTCGAAAGTGTATATTCCTAATCCACTAATATTTGTACAACGATATCCTTTTTGTAATTGCTCGTTCAGCCATTGCTCCTCTTTTTCAAAATCAAAAAATATCTTAAATTTCTTCATTCGATTCACTTCCTTCGTACAGTGATAAAATATGCAATAACCTGTTTTGTTCCATTTTCAAAATGGCGCTTCCTTCTGCAGTTATCATATAAACTTTTCTTCGACCTAACTCTCCAACAGATTCAATCCAACCATGCTTATTCAAGTTTTCAATCGCACCGTATAATGTACCAGCTGCTAAAATAACAGTACCGTTACTTATCTTTTCTATCTTCTGCATTACGGCATAGCCATGGAGTGGCTCACGCATAGCTAATAAAATATAATGCATAGTTTCAGACAACGGTAATAATTTATGTTTCATATCCTCACCCTTTATTCAGTTCGACTATATAGTTCAACTTAACAATAACAATGTAATACAGTTCAACTGAATAGTCAACAGCATTTTCAAAATTGGTCAAAGGAACTTAAAGTAAATAGCTTGATAACAAAGGGCAAATCAATCTAAAAAGTCACTTTCCTTACGTAAGGGAAAGTGACTTTTGGTGTAGTCTTATTCAATTAAATGGCCCGATTGTTGAATAACATGACTGGCGTTTTTTAAACAACTTTATTATGCTTTAAACGACTTTATTGTAAATTAAACAACTTTATTATCTCTGTACAGCTAAGCAAAAAACACCCTAGTTTACTTTGAATCGAAAGATTCATAAAAAACGTCATCTTTTCTAAACAAGATAGGTAATTAGAAAAGATAACGTTTTTTAGTATTTGGGGGTATTAAAATTTCTTAAGTTGATGGGCATGTATGGTAACCCCTAATAGACTGTTTAAAAATGATGTTTAAGAAATCTTTTTTATTTTGGATATCGTTGTAATATTATGATAAATATGTTAAAATTATAATAGTGATACTTTTATTTTTTAGAAAAAATGAAATCGGTATTTTATTTGAATAGCAGGTCAAGGTCTTTGAACCACTTGAAGAGCATTCTCCTTCAAGTGCGTCTAAAGACCTTTTTGTGTTGTTCTAAAACTATTAGAAAGGAGAATTCAAGGCAGACTCCCTGAATATAAAATAAAATCCTCCTTTTTGGTTACCCAACTAGCAAACCCTTATTTTTCGATTAATTGTAACGACTACCTATTTTAGGAGATGATTAAATGGAAATTTTACCTTGTAATGGTTGCAAAGGAATGTGTTGTGGTCCCGTTCCAATTACAGAAGAAGAATTTAAAAAAATAAAGAAGAAAATAAAATCGATGCCTACAAAAAAACGCCTAGATTTAAAAAGTCAGCAACGATATTTTGGAACATGTATTTTCTATGACGAAATAAACGATCGTTGCGGTATTCATTCGGTACGTCCAATAATTTGTCGGGCATTTGGTTATTACAACAATCTTGTTTGTTTTCGCAAACCGGAAGTAGTTTCCGCAAAAAATTATATGAGTAACGAACAGCCCATTGGTATATTGAGTGTTGATTTTACATGGAAAGATTTTTCTTAATGGGTTTATCTATTTTCTTAAGTTGATAGCGATGTGGGTATACCCCACATCCATCAACTTA
>NZ_AYMH01000153.1:0-3106 GCF_000633475.1 Bacillus sp. H1a
TAGCTTGATAGCGATGTGGTGCTACCCCACATCCATCAACTTAAGGTATATTTTTATATAAAACGTGGTCTTTTCACGTAGTATTTTATTATCGTTTATAGGGGGCACTGTACATTGCTATCAAGCTAAGATTCTTAAATGCCCCCATAACGAAAATGAGAAAACATTAACAAAATTATAATTAAAACATCACTTTATATTGTTTAATCGAGATGTTAAAATATCAATTATGTGATGAAATCCTTTTCCCTGGTACTACTATTACACAGAATTGCCCCTAGCTGTTGCTAGGGCTTTTTCTATATATCTTTATTTACATGAGAAACGTAGGTACGTTATAATAATTTCTTATTACATGCAAAGAGGTGCAAAAAATGAATAAAACCGAATTAACAAAAATGGTAGCAGAAAAAGCAGAACTTACACAAAAAGATGCAGCTGCAGCAACACAAGCTGTATTAGATGCTATAACAAATGCGCTTGCAAATGAAGAGAAAGTACAGATTCTTGGTTTTGGTACATTTGAAGTGCGTGAAAGATCTGCACGTACAGGACGTAATCCACAAACAGGTGAAGCAATGCAAATCGCTGCATCTAAAGTCCCTGCTTTTAAAGCCGGAAAAGAATTAAAAGTAGCAGTAAAATAATTATACATAGTGAAAAAGGATCTGATATGAATATCAGATCCTTTTTTTTAGTAGGGGTCTCGCCACATCACTATCAATCAAACAAAATAAAATACCTCTTAAAATGAAAAAATACGCTTTCTTTCTGTAGACTTATAGGAAAGGATGGCGTTTTTTTTACACTTGGGGGTAAAGCAAGTTCTTAAGTTGATGGGCATGGTCTCACCATACCATTTCGGGAAAATTGTACGTTTAGACACAAATCGGACACATCTCAAGCATTTTCTGTACGTTAAGAGACATCTGTCCAGAAAATCTTATGTTTATGAACAGAGGATAAAACTCAATAATAGAATATTAATATTCAATTTTTATATAAAAAAAATAAGATCCGAAGAGCTTATTTTAATAATAATATCAACGCAATTATCAATGATATTATCGAAGATACAATCATAAATAATAAAGCTCAGTCATGAGTTATCGCCCTGTTACTGTCATTCCTGCTGTGTAAATTGTATCAATAGAACCATCTGCGCTTACAACTTCAACTTTGTATCGGTATGTGCCATTTTCATAAACATCATCGCCATATCCTGTGAAAGTTGAAATTTCATCATATGAGCCAGCTGGAACCCACTGATTGTTCCATTTGAAATTAGTTTCAAATTCTCCCCAGCTATCTCCGTTTTTCTTTTCGATGCTGACATTGTAATGAATTTCTTCAGCTCGGTCATTCGTGATTCTTGCAATTAAGCTATTACCAAAAGTAACTTGTGTAGAATGTATTTTAACCGTAACATCGTTTACTGTTTCGCCAGGACCACAGATATAATGACAGCCATCCCATTCCTCAGCTTGTGCCTTTGGTGTATCTAAATTCATAACCGTTAAACCGCCTAAAGCTAACGCACCAGTCAACGCAATTGTAGCTAATTTTTTCATGATAATTCCTCCTATTAACCGTTATAAGTGAATGTTTTTGTTTTTACGTATTCATTGCCAGCATAAAAAGATTTCTATGACTCATTTCTATCACCCTTCAGCTTATATAATTCGACAAATGGTGATAATTTCCTGCAAATAAAATAAATAAGCACTCCCGCAGGAATGCTTATTCAAATTCAATTTCTGTTTTATTGTCTGATGTGAAGTATCTTATGGTTGTTTTGCCGTATTCTTGCAAGCCACTCTGCGCAACGGCGTCTTTTAACTTTATTCTCGTTCTGTAGCCGAAATTTTCCCGTAGGCCTTCGTCTGCATTTGACAATGCTGTTTTGTCAACGAAAACATATAGGGGTCCCGCCACATCGCTATCAAGTTAATAAAAAGAAATGCCCCCTAAAATGAAAAAATACGCTATTCTTTCTGTAGAATCATAGGAAAGGATGGCGTTTTTTATGTCTGTTTCTGTGTCTGATGAATTACAACTATTTGCTCAAGAGATTCAAAGTTTTTTATCTCCAAATACCTTACGGAATCTTGCTAGAGATGTTGGTTTTGTACAACGAACCAGTAAGTACCAAGCAAAAGATTTAATAGCTTTATGTGTATGGGTGAGCCAAAATGTAGCTATGAGGGATACCGCCAGCATTTCGGAAAAAAACCACGCTAAGAGCATGCAAGATTTTATACAGTTTTTCGGCTAATCCAGTAACAAACGAGAACCCTAAAACCCATGCCAATATAGGAATGTATAAAAAGGTGAATAACATTATAGAAAATAAAAAAGGGGATTCCTTCTGAGAGTAAGGATTCCCCTTTTCTTTGCTACCGATAATGAAACGTTATGTTAACCTACCATGTACAGAATATACACCCAAAATGTTATATTATAGGAGAGCTAATTTTGTATTTTTAAAACAGAGGTGATTTTCAATGGGGAAATTTTTAATACCGTTTTTACATTCTTTATTAAGTTTACTTATTACCATGGGACTCATACAACTATTCCTCAGTATAGTTAATGAGGAAACTGTTTCTAACATCTTTATTGATATGATTCAAATACCAGTTGTTGTTATTGGTATTGGAACTCCAGTAGTTTTAGTTGGGTGTGTACTTGGAGAGTTGCTATTTAGATACTTCATTTTACTTTTTCATGTAAACTATATTATTTCTTTAGTACTATACGTTCTCTTAGCAGTAGGGGTATTACTTGTCTTTGGGTTTGTGCTAACTGGAGGGATCCAGAACGTGTTTGAAGATGTAAAGTCTGTAACAATGACTATCATTTGTTCTGTTACATTTTTTGTGAGTAGGAATAGATATGAAAAAAAAACATGACTGTAATGTCATGTTTTTTCTTATTGTAGCGTGTATAAAATTTATATTAAATTGTTGAGTATCCATAAGTAATTTACATAAAGAGGAATCGCCAGCCTTAGCGTTGTTAAAATCACTTGTTTTCATGTCAAAATTTGCTTAGCGTATATTTTCGTCAAAATATTGGCGGGACCCCAGATGGTACTAAACAACTG
>NZ_AYMH01000154.1:0-1112 GCF_000633475.1 Bacillus sp. H1a
TCTATAATAGGTGACGCTATTGCGAGCATTTCAGCAAGTATTAGCGGTTTGCGTGCTATGTTATAAAAAAAGGAGAAAATACCAATGGGAAAAATAGGTATAGATAAGGGGAAATTTACCGGAGCAGTCACAAATGCAGAGAGCGCAATTAATCGGATAGAGAAAGTTCCCTCACCGAACATTACCAAGAATAATCTATCTCGGTTGACGGGTTTTCAAAATTTAGTAGAGAAAGCCGGAACAACTTTAGAAGCATTTAAAGGAGTATCTTCTGCTGACACAGGCAAAATGAAAGCCGTCGCGGACAAAATTGTCGATGAAGATACCAAAATGGCGAATGTAATCCAACAAAACACAGTGAGGTTCAAATAATATGGTCGAATATAACAAACGAGAACTTTTAGAAGTTGTTTTACAAAATGACAAAACATTAGATTTAGAGATTACTGACGAACTATTACAAATGGGTAACTTGCTGGGAAATCAGCCTTCCCTTTTTCGTGAGGTTTACAAGGCGTTTCGAAATCAAGAAGATGTCTTTGAAAACAAACCAAAAATCGGTGCGAAATTCTCAGTGACGTTTGATTATCCGAATGAGACAATTCGTTTTGAACGATTAGAAACGCAATTAGACATTCCATTTTCTCAATTTTTACGTTTGATGGGTTTGATTGATGCGTGTTATAGCGAAATTTTGCCGCTAGGTACCGTTGTGGAATTGGACGTAGACATGATGCCAGAAGTAATTCAAAATATGTTCAAGAATAGTGAACTCGGGGAACTCGTGGTTTTAACAGGGCGCAAGGTACCGTTAAGAGAGGGATTTAACGATTATGTGGTAGATTATCTTGGTTACTTGTGGCCGTTTGGTGAAATGAGCAACACACCAGCAATTTATGTGTCCAATATGATGATTAAGCGAGTTGTTTCACCTGGGATGACGAATGAATGGGAAGAACAATTTGCTTTTACTTTCTTGCGAAGTATGCAAGTAGCAAATGGCAAGTTATCCAGTGCCTTTTTACCACTAGATAAAGCACTTGCTTTCTATGAAGCTGTTCATACTTCATCAGAAAGAGAGGCGGATTAAATGGGCTTTCAAGTAGATTTAA
>NZ_AYMH01000155.1:0-218 GCF_000633475.1 Bacillus sp. H1a
TCTCTATGGTGTACTAGGACTTTATTGGGACTGGAAAGTTCGTCCTCTCGAAAGCTCAGGAAGATATTGATAAAAGTGTCTGCCATCTGATAGGTCTCATAACCCTTTTGATGAAGTTTATGGGGTGAGCTGCTTGAGGGAAAACTTCACGAGCAGTTCTTATGGGGAGGGGCTGGAGACGGGTCATAACTGATACCGCGCCAGTTCTTTACCCGACA
>NZ_AYMH01000156.1:0-452 GCF_000633475.1 Bacillus sp. H1a
AAGTATAATAATCAAGAGGTTTTAGCAGTAAATGGTGATAAAGTAGAGAGTTTTGTTCCGAAAGAAAGTACAAATTCAAATGGTAAATTTGTAGTAGTTGAACGCGAGAAAAAATCACTTACAACTTCACCAGTGGATATTTCAATTATTGATTCTGTGGCTAATCGTACTTATCCAGGAGCAGTACAACTTGCAAATAAAGCTTTTGCAGATAATCAACCTAGTTTGTTAGTAGCTAAGAGAAAACCTTTGAATATTAGTATAGACTTACCTGGCATGAGAAAAGACAATACAATTACTGTCCAAAATCCTACATATGGTAATGTGTCTGGAGCAGTAGATGAATTAGTATCTACTTGGAATGAAAAGTATTCAAAAACACATACGTTACCTGCAAGAATGCAGTATACAGAATCTATGGTGTATAGTAAATCTCAAATAGCAAGTGCTCT
>NZ_AYMH01000157.1:0-2255 GCF_000633475.1 Bacillus sp. H1a
CCCACCTACCGTTGGACTATTATCCTTCACAACGCTTGAGGAAGGAGACTTCTTTCGGATAATGCGTTAAAATCAATAAGAACACTTGTTCTTATTTTAACAAATCTCCTCACTCATGTCTACATGATTTCTAAAGTAAATTAAATATTTTTCTGACATTTCTTTCTTTTTCATCTTTAATCTCATACAATAAAAATACAGACAGGCAAAGGGGGGAATTTGCATATGATCGCTTTTTTTATTGATTTTGTCATTGTTGCTGCCCTCATCATCGGAATAACAGCATTGATTGGTGTCATTACAAATAGCATTGGTGAAAAACTCTTTGGTGGGAAAGAAAAAATGAAGTTTGTTAACAAAAGTTTAGATGTACAATCCGGCTGGAACCAAGTTGGTGGAAAAGGTATTTATAAAAAACGTACGTATTAAAAAAAGCAGGTAATCACCTGCTTTTTTTGTTATTTTCCTACTGATGCCCATTTAAAGCTTAATTCGCCACCATATTTATGGATATATAAATCTTTAATTGTTTCTCTTTCTAATATGGATCTACCGCGTTGGAATACTGGCGCAATTGCTGCATCCTCAAATAATATTTTTTCCGCTTTTAACAATTCATTCCAACGTCCTTTTACATCTGAACCTTCTTGCTTTGCCTTCTTAATAATTTCATCATACTGAGCATTAGAATAACCCATTTTATTTTGTGAACCATCCGTTATAAACATATCAAGGAATGTGATTGCATCAGGAAAATCCGGTCCCCATCCAGTAAATGAAATATCAAATTGTCCACTATCTTCAAGTTTTAATTTTTGTGCAAATGGTTGCATTTTAATTTTTATTGTAAGACCTGGTAAATTCTTTTCTAATTCTCCCTTTACATATTCACCAATCTTCTTAGATTCTTCATTATCAAAGTTTAAAAATTCTAGCTCTATTTTATCCGTACCTAATTCTTTCTTTCCTGCTTCCCACAATTTTTTTGCTTCCTTAACATCGACTTTAGAAAGTTTGCCATTTTCTTTTCGGAAATCCTGCTTATCTGGCCCTTTAACAAAATCAGATGGTACTAAACCATAAGCACCTTTAGAACCGTTATTTAAAATAACATCTCCAATTCCATCTCGATCATATGCACTAGAAATAGCTTTACGAATATTTTTATTAGCTAAAGCTGGATTTTTTTGATTAAAACGCAAGAAGAATACCGTCGGGTCATTAATGGTCTTAAAATCTTTTTGACCTTTATATTTGTCAACTAATTCAGCCGATAAACCAACTCTATCAATTGCATTTGTATTATATAAGTTGACTGCTGCCCCCGTATCTTTTACAACATTAAAGTTGACCTCTTCTAATTTCACTTCTTTTTGATCCCAATAAGTTGGATTTTTCTTTAATTGGAAACTTTGTTCATGCTTCCATTCATTTAATACAAATGGTCCGTTATATACAGTTGTATTCGCCTCTAAACCAAATTTTTCTCCCTGCTCTTTCATGTACTTCTCATTTAACGGGAAGAATAGCGGATACACTGTTAAATCAAGAAAATATGGAACTGGATTATCTAATTCAACTTCTAATGTATGATCATCTATCGCTTTTACACCTAATTGATCTGGTGATAGTTCTCTTTTATTAATTTTCTCTGCATTTTTCACATCCAACATTATATACCCTGATTTAG
Organism: Bacillus sp. H1a; assembly: GCF_000633475.1. Taxonomy (NCBI): domain Bacteria; kingdom Bacillati; phylum Bacillota; class Bacilli; order Caryophanales; family Bacillaceae; genus Bacillus; species Bacillus sp. H1a. The sequence continues at coordinate 1,691 of NZ_AYMH01000157.1, forward strand.
CTGCCGTATCAGGATTTACAGCTCTTTGCCATGCATATACAAAATCTTTTGCTATTACAGGATCACCATTCGACCATTTTGCGTCTTCACGTAATTTAAATGTATATTTTTTCCCATCCTCAGATTTCGTATGGGATTTCGCCACACCTGGAACTAACTTATCATCTTTTCCAAGTCGATACAGTCCTTCCATTGTGTTATTCATAACTTTTGAAGAGGCTGCATCCGATGCAAGTGTCGTATCCATTGTCGGAATTTCAGATACTTCCGTTAAGTTAATCACTTGTTTTTCCGCAGTCTTTCCCCCTTTTGCACTAGCCTGCGGTTCATCTTTTTGATAGCTACATGCCCCTAAAATCATGCTCATTGCTACTGTTGATGCTACAAAAACTGGTATCTTTTTTTTCATACTTCCACCCTCCAAAAAAATGTTAGCCCTTTCATTTTCAAACAGAAAGAAATATATGTATGTTCTAATAATTCATATTATACACACAAATATATTCTTTGTATATTTATATTTCTATTTTATTAAAATTTTCTGTTAACACTTGATTGCAATAAA
>NZ_AYMH01000158.1:0-479 GCF_000633475.1 Bacillus sp. H1a
AGTAGTTACTGTCCCAATAGGAGTAAGTCTCCAAAAATCGGGGATTTTCTTGTGAGGATATAATTCTTGAAATTCCTCTGAAAGACTAATCAAACATTTTTCTATTTTAAAATCTCTTAATTGACTAGATTCTAATGCATTTTTAAATTTATCTGAAACAATAAAACAAGGTGTAGATTCTAACAAATCATCCCCAAGCCATCCATAGAACTCATAATGTAAAAATTGAACTTTTCCTGAAATCCCTTCTTCTCTAATTTCTTTTTCAGTTCCATAAACTGTTTGTTTTCCATGTCCCCCAGCTACTTCGGGTGCTAAAAGGTACAAATTCATAATTTTATTTTTCTCTTTAAATTATTTACTGGAATTTTGGATTTATCAATAATACCTATAAATTTCTCCATAAAGGCATCCCCTTTTAAAATATGTAATTTTTATAACCTTACAATTGTATACAAAATTAAATGTTTTAGTAATAT
>NZ_AYMH01000159.1:0-256 GCF_000633475.1 Bacillus sp. H1a
ACGATATGCTTAATAATTTCTCCATTCTCTTTTATTTCAAACGAGAATGTCTCCTCATTCATTACATATCCATTCGGCGCTATTGTTTCTTTATACGTATACTTTCCGTATGGTAGTTTAAATTTCGCTACACCTTGCTCATTCGTTTTTCCTTTTGCTACTTCTTTTCCTTGTTCGTTATAAATTGTAAACTCTGCATTTGGCAGTTTCGTATTTCCATCTGCTACATCTACTTTTGTTATTTCTAGTTCACCTT
>NZ_AYMH01000160.1:0-284 GCF_000633475.1 Bacillus sp. H1a
TGGAAATACGCGTTTACAGACTTAGCGGCATATGATGCCGAAGGAAAAGCATACAAGTATGAAGTAAAAGAACAACCAGTGGATGGATATAAATCTGAGGTTCAAGGTTATGACATCACGAATACAAAAGTAGGCCAAACAAAGGTAGAAGGAACGAAGACATGGAAAGATGATAACGCAACAGATCGTCCAGAAATGATCAAAGTAGATCTACTACAAAATGGCAAAGTAATCGCAACACAAGAAGTAAGTAAAGCAAGTGAATGGAAATACGCGTTTACAGA
>NZ_AYMH01000161.1:0-273 GCF_000633475.1 Bacillus sp. H1a
CAAAATGTTATCCGGTATTAGCCCCGGTTTCCCGGAGTTATCCCAGTCTTATGGGCAGGTTACCCACGTGTTACTCACCCGTCCGCCGCTAACTTCATAAGAGCAAGCTCTTAATCCATTCGCTCGACTTGCATGTATTAGGCACGCCGCCAGCGTTCATCCTGAGCCAGGATCAAACTCTCCAATAAAGTTAGTTTGTCTAGCATCTAAAATAAAAATTGACGTTTCACGTTGTTTGTTTCGTTCAGTTTTCAAAGTTCAACATCGCGTTTC
>NZ_AYMH01000162.1:0-1306 GCF_000633475.1 Bacillus sp. H1a
AATGACTCGTCTTTTTTGTATGCCTTCATACCTTTGTTAATTGCCTTTTAAACTTTTCTAATTGTTTTTCTGTTTTTTTTAATATCTATGTTTTTAAAAACTACACTTGAGACATTATGTATGGTGTTTTTGATAAGTAGCGTATCTTGTATTTCTTCTATGCCTTTTCGATGATCGGCGAAACCTGCACCCAAAATAATTTTACTATCTAGAGGCAGGTTGAGTCTTTTGCGTAATTCATTTCTAGCTTTTGCAATATTGTTCTTATAAGGATTGTGGTTAAATAAACCTTGAGGGAGAATGTGACATTTTTGATGATCCAATTGGGTGATTGCACAGAATTTTTCATATACGTATTGTGAAGGGAAGACAATTTTGTCAGCAAATTCAGCGATGTTTCTAGCTTTTCCTTCGGCAGAGTAATGTTGTATTAAATGCGGTAGTTCATGTATTAATGAAATAACTTTTATATTGTGTCTAGCTAGTAATACAACCATATCACCACTTATGACGGTACTGCATATGGCGCTGGTATAGTATTGTGATAATAACGTCTTTATTAATAATTCGACCGTTTCTTCTGTTGGATAGTCTTCCTCTAGGCAATAAACAGGATCATACTTTTGAAAATCGTGGATTAAAATGCCCGTCCAATAGAAATAATTGCAACGGAGTAATCAAAGTTTTCTTTAAGAGCTTTAATAGTATGTAAAGAAAGCAGCTGTGCTCCGTGGAAATGGGCATCATGGGATACATAAATTATCTTCTTATTAACATGCATTTCATAACGCCTCCTAAGTTTATTAATAGTTAGTTTATTAGATCACTTGAGTTTCCTCATCGATTTAGTGAATGTAAAGAAGATATAGTGAAGTGTTTTGTTTATAGCCCCCTAGAGGTAAGAGGAAAGGAAGAAATGGTGATTTTAGCTGGGATGTATAAGAATAAAAATGCTATCCTTAATATATATGTACTTGCTGACATTTATTTTTTAGAAAATTATTAGTATTAAGCGGGATAGTGCAAACTGACGATTATTAACTTAACTACAATCCTCCTATGCAAGTTTAAGAATCTTTAGGAATGGATTAGAAATTAAGAGAGTTCAATACCTTTTATAATTTGTAAAATAAAAAACATAAAAAGTATTGACGATTAGAGTGTAGAGGTGTAATATAAAACAAGTCGCCGATAGCATCAACGCAGAAAGCGACAAACGAAATAAAAAAACTTAGTTGACATTGAAACATGAAAATGTTAACATAAGGAAGTCGCAAATGAGCGACAAAGTAGTTCTTTGAAAACT
>NZ_AYMH01000163.1:0-374 GCF_000633475.1 Bacillus sp. H1a
ATAATACTTTATTTGTATTTTCAAACTGTATAATATCTGTAATCACATTAAGCATAATTAGTCCCCAAACAAATAAAATCGGCCCGAAAAAAAGTAATATTTTTCCTAGCAATGAACGTTTTCTCATAATCTCCCACCTTTCCCATATATATAAATTCTATCATAATTTTAATTGTTAATTCCTAGTTTTGGGGATAATTTTCCAGGTGATGATTAGATTATTTCAGTTCATCTTTTTTATAAACGGTTAAACTTCTTCAAAACGGTATGACTTTTTTATAAACAGTACAACTTTGTTTTAAATTGATATTAGGGTTCTTGTTTGTTACTGGATTGTCCAAAAAAATGTATATAATTTTGCATGCTCTTAGCGT
>NZ_AYMH01000164.1:0-422 GCF_000633475.1 Bacillus sp. H1a
TTAAGGGAGAATGGCGTTATCTCTATCGTGCAATTGATAAAGATGGACACACATTGGACATTCAACTTCGTAAAAAACGAGATCATCAGGCTGCCTATGCCTTCATGAAAAGATTAGTAAACCATTTTGGAGAACCAACGGTTCTCACTACAGACAAAGCGCCAGCATTACTTTGCGCATTTAACAAATTAAGAAAACAAGAATTTTATCAAACTACAATCCATTGTACAATCAAACATTTAAACAATCTTATTGAACAGGATCATAGGCATATAAAGAGACGTTTTGCCAAATCTGCAGGATTTCAAAATCTTCGTCATGCTTCACGTACGATAAAAGGTATTGAAACCATTCATGCCCTATATAAACAAAGGCGAAGTCTTCAAAGAGACTCTGCCTTTTCAACGTACAATGAACTTCAA
>NZ_AYMH01000165.1:0-525 GCF_000633475.1 Bacillus sp. H1a
GAAGTTTTAGCAAGTATCCCCGGGAATCCAAGTTGCAATGTATCCCGCATTGCTTGCTTGACGGAATTACGATCTCGTTGAGTGCTTGTTTGTAACGAACTAGATACATTTTGAGTGGGCTCTGCTTTTACAATTGAGGTTGGCGTTGTGTATAACAGGGAACTTCCAGCTATTAAAAGAGCCAGACTTGCAAATGTAATTTGACTACGTATTTTCATAAGCATTCCTCTCCTCTATTCATATTGTATAGGTGGTCGCTTGCTGTTTTATACTAACCACACAGCTATCATCTCCACTAATGACAAAGGGTCAACATTGAATTCGTAATCATCTTCATAATTATTATTTTTACAAACGCTATTCTGTCCTAACAAACAGTAAATCCCTCTTTTTTCACATGTATGTTAACCCCAGAAATTATTTTTTAGAGTAAGTTGGGGGTTTTTGAACTAGAAAGGTATATTTTCAACTATAAAACTATGAAAAAATTTATCCGTTTTTCCTTTTTACCTACTTGCTAAATTC
>NZ_AYMH01000166.1:0-267 GCF_000633475.1 Bacillus sp. H1a
CAAGTGAAGAAAGAAAATATAGGGAATGTATCGCCGCAAGTAAAGAAAGAAAATGTAGGAAATATAGTATCACCACAAGTGAAGAAAGAAAATATAGGAAACATAGTATCACCAAACGTATCAAAAGAAAATGTTGTTATCCCGCAAGTAATACCGCCAAATATTCAAGTGCCAAATATAATGCCGATGCTGGATAACAATCAACCACCAAACATAATGCCGATAATGGATAACGACCAAATGCCAAACATAATGCCAATAATGGAT
>NZ_AYMH01000167.1:0-220 GCF_000633475.1 Bacillus sp. H1a
GCCCATGGCACTTACGTTTTCGTTTCATTCCGCCTGCGTCTATAGCTAATTGATTAAGTGTAGCGGGAGACATATAGCGATATAACTCTTCGGCAAATAAAGACAACTCTTGTTTTTGATGGATATTCATAAAAAGCACGTCACCCTTTCTCATTAACATAAGAGAATAGTAACGTGCTTTTAACTTCAAGAATAGTCTAAATCCTTAAGTTGATGGATG